>JAYEJG010000129.1:0-9976 GCA_034660435.1 Thermoplasmatota archaeon | reverse complement strand
TGAGTATTGCAGGAAGCCTCCGTAGAAGAAAGGAAACAATTGGGGATATTGACATTCTTGCTTTATCTAATTATCCTGACGACGTAATGAATTTTTTTGTAATGTATTATGATGTAGACAGAGTGCTATTGCAGGGAAGCACTAAAACAAGTGTTTTGTTAAATGACAATTTACAGGTTGACTTAAGAGTCGTAAAAGAAAAAAGTTTTGGTTCAGCTCTTCAATATTTTACAGGTTCAAAAGAACATAATATCAAAATGAGAAGTATTGCAATAAAAAAGGGATTCAAGCTAAATGAATATGGTCTGTTTGACAAGAAGTCTGGAGATTATATTGCCGGAAAAAATGAAGAAGAGATATATAAAAAATTAGGGCTATCATACATTGAAGCAGAGCTTAGAGAAAATAAGGGAGAAATAGAAGCCGCCTCTAAAAATACATTGCCAAAACTTGTTGGATATAACGACATTAAAGGAGATCTTCACATACATTCCAATTGGAGTGATGGAGCCGACTCGATTGAGTCAATAGTCAACTATTCAAAGAAACTAGGTTACGAATATATAGGAATAGCTGATCATTCTCAGTCGTTAAAAATAGCAAATGGCCTTTCCGCGGAAAGAGCCGAAAAAAAGATAAAAGAAATTGAAAAATTAAATTGTAAAATTTCTGACTTTAAAATTTTTTGTGGAACAGAATGTGATATCAAAGCAGATGGATCCTTGGATTATTCGGACAACATACTTAAAAAATTTGACTATGTTGGAATTGCAATTCATACTGGATTCAAAATGACATCTGAAGAAGCAACAAATAGAATTATTAGAGCAATGGAAAATAAATATGTAACTTTTCTTGCTCACCCAACTGCAAGAATTATTGGAAGAAGAGAGCCGCTTGAAATGGATATGGGGAAAATTTTTGAAAAAGCAAAAGAAACCAATACATATCTGGAAATAAATTCATTTCCTGATCGACTTGATTTGAATAGTCTTAATGCAAAACTAGCAAAAGAAAAAAAAGCAAGCTTTGTATTAGGAACTGATGCACACAACACGGCTAATTTGGTATTTATGAAATTTGGCGTTTCCACTGCAAGACGTGGATGGTTGGAAAAAAAGGATATATTAAATACTGACTCGTTAAAAAAAGTTGAGAAAATCCTTGGGGTGTAGACTCAATTATGAAAAAAGGTGAGGCAAAAAAGGAGATAAAAAAGTTACGGGATGAAATTAATTTTCATAATCACAAATATTATGTAGAATCTGGCCCCATAATTTCAGACTATGACTTTGATCAACTTCTAAAAAAACTTGAAGAACTTGAAATGGACCATCCAGATCTTATAACACCTGATTCCCCAACTCAGCGGGTTGGCGGTGAACCCCTTGAAGGTTTTGAAACTGTTGAACATAAAATTCCAATGTTGTCGCTTGCCAATACTTACAATCATGACGAACTTAGAGATTTCGATGAACGGGTAAAAAAATACGTAAGTGATGTTGAATACATTGTTGAACCGAAAATTGATGGTGCTGGTGTTGCTCTTCTTTATAAAAGTGGCATACTTGTAAGAGGTGCTACAAGAGGGGATGGTATCAAAGGAGATAATATAACACAAAATCTGAAAACGATACATAGCATTCCTCTGAAACTGCATGGGAACAAATTAAAAAATGTTGAAGTTCGCGGCGAAGTTTATATGACGCTTTCTGGATTTAAAAAGTATAATGAAGAGCAAACCAAGAAAGAAGAAACAATTTTTGCAAATCCAAGAAATGCAGCAGCAGGATCTTTAAGGCAACTTGACTCCAGAATTGTTGCAAAAAGACCTCTTGATATTTTTCTATACTTTGTGTCTTACCGAAATAAAAAATTTAAAACTCATGAAGAATCACTTGATGCATTAAAGGACGCAGGTTTTAGAATAAATCCTTTGACAAAAAAGGTTCCAAATATTGAGAAGGCAATAAAATACTGCGAAAAATTAGAAAAACTCAGAGAGACGCTTGATTATGACATCGATGGAGCGGTTTTGAAGGTAAATTCCGTTGAAAAACAAGAAATTCTTGGATCAACAACAAAAAATCCACGATGGGCAATTTCTTATAAATTTGCAGCAAAGCAGGCAACAACAAAACTTGAAGATATTGCACTTCAAGTCGGTAGAACGGGATCCATTACACCAGTTGCAGTATTAAAACCTGTAAAAGTTGCAGGGGTTATAATATCCAGAGCAACACTTCACAACTTTGATGAGATAACTAGAAAAGACATAAGAATTGGTGATGAAGTTCTTGTTGAGCGAAGTGGAGATGTGATACCTCAAGTTGTCAAACCTATAATCGAGAGAAGGACAGGGCATGAGAAAGAAAAACAAATTCCAAAAAAATGCCCAGTGTGTAAAACAGAACTTATCCATCCCGAAGGCGAGGTTGCAATAAGATGCCCGAACAGAATGTGTCCAGCAAGGTTAAAATGGAGGATTAAATACTTTGCATCTCGGGACGCAATGGATATTGATCATCTTGGGGAATCCACAGTTGATAAGTTAATAGAAAAGGGCTATGTTAACAATATTGCCGACATTTATTCCCTAAAGAAAGAGCAAATATTAAGTCTTGAAGGATTCAAAGATAAATCTGTGCAAAATTTGCTTGACTCAATTGAAAAGAGCAAATCTCAAAACCTCTCGAGATTAATTTATGCTCTTGGCATAAGGCACGTTGGAAAATATGCTGCACAACTTCTTGCCTCAAAATACAACTCAATTTGCAAACTTGCAAAAGCAGATGTAGAAGAACTAAGAGAGATTTATGGATTAGGCGATAAAACTGCAGAGGCAATAGGAACATTTTTCGCAACTGATGAAAACAGAGAACTGATCGAAAGATTGAAGGAAATTGGAATCAAAACGGAAGAAAAAATCGATTCAAAAAAACAAACTTTGAAAGGAAAGAAATTTGTTTTTACGGGTGGACTTCAAACTCTTACACGACCAAAAGCATCAGATCTTGTAAAAGAAAACGGCGGAATTGTGGCAACATCTGTCACAAAGAGCACTGCTTTTGTAATCATAGGTAAAAAACCAGGGTCAAAGTTTGAAAAAGCAAAAAAATTAGGAGTAAAAACCATATCTGAAAAAGAGTTTATTGAATTGGTTTCATATAAGGGAGAGAACAATAATGGAATGCAAGAAAGAAAAAAACAGAGTAAACTGCAATTGTAGTTACTCTTGCGAAAATAAAGGAATGTGCTGCAAATGCATTAGTTACCATAGAGATCGCGGTGAACTTCCAGCATGTTACTTTCCAAACGATATTGAAAGAACTTACGACAGAACCGTCGAAAACTTCATAAGAATGTATGACGAACGAGGGAAATGCTGGTAAAATTTACCATATTTTTTTATGTAATTTCAAAATATAATTTTATCATTGTTAATACGCAAATATTTAATCAAGAATTTAACAATTTTAAAAAATTTATGTTAAAATCTTTATTAACTTAAGGTAACTATTCACATCAATTTTTTTTGGTTGAATTGCATCAGAAAGTGGAATTATAACAAGTTTTCCACAATTTAGAGCAACACAATGATCGGTTAATCCATCTTTTAGTACTTGTACTGCATAATTGCCAAGTCTTGCTGCAAGAATTCTATCCATTGCAGTCGGTCTTCCCCCCCTTTGAATATGGCCAAGAACAGCGACACGCGTTTCAAGATCGGTTTTTGATGAAATTATGCTTGCAACATCTTGCGCTTTTGCTTTTCCTTCTGCAACAATCACAATCCAGCTCACCTTACCTTTAGAATTCCCGTTTTCAATTTCTCTGCACATTCTTTCGATGTCCATGTCTGCTTCAGGGACTAAAACCTCCTCACACCCACCCGCAAGAGCGAGCTCAAGTGCTATATATCCACATTTTCTACCCATTACTTCAACAATAAATATCCGCTCAAGACTTGTTGCAGTGTCTCGAATTTTATCAAGAGCGTCTAAAGAGACATTTACAGCAGTATCTGCTCCAATCGTCAAATCAACACCCGAAACATCATTATCAATTGTTGCTGGAATTCCAATAATAGGAACGTTATATTTACTTGCAAGAACGTGCGCACCTGTAAGTGACCCATTTCCACCTATTACAACAAGTCCATCTATGTTGTTTTCCTTTATGGTTTTGATTGCCATCGCCTGACCCGATTCCTCATAAAATCTCTTTGACCGGGCCGTTTTTAATATCGTACCACCCTGATTGATTATTCCTGAAACTGACCTCCGCTCCAAAGGAATCAAATTTCCATCAATAAGCCCATTATACCCTTTTATGACTCCTGCAACTTCAATACCAAAGTCAGTTGCAGTTCTAACTACTGATCTTATCGCCGCATTCACCCCCGCACAATCTCTTGTCAAAACCGCTATTTTTTCCATTGGATGCTCACCTCGCCTTTTGGTATCTTTTATTCAAATAAATATTTATTTTAAACTAGGCATGTGCTTTTTGATTAATGACTTAATTGTTCCAGATGTTGCCAATGTTTGAACATTTATCTTAACCTGCGAAATAGAGTTAATGGATGTAAGCAACTTTATTGTATGATCTTTTTCAAGAAGATTACATCTGACTATTCCTTGTGTGCCATTAAACTTAGTAAGATAAATGCCAAGGTCTTTGCATTCTTTATCAAAAAGCTCTTTACATTTTTTTTTAATTGCTACAATAACTTCGGCTCTACTAAAAGAAAAGGTTTGTTTGGAACTTATTTCGAACCCAATGTATCTCCTACGTCTGCCTTCCTTTATGATAGTTACACCCCTGCACAAGAAATTTACTCTGATTCAATTCGAGGTGCAAGTAAATATGTAACATGTCCTTTTTTATTGGCTATATCGAACTCAACTTTTATTGGATTGTCGTTTCCAAGCATCATTGTTATTTCGTCTGCAGCCCCAACTGGTTTTATCATGTTGCTGAAGTAATCTATTGAAAATAGGCTTTTACATTTACTTGGAACTGTAAGACTAGTGAGCAGTTCTTTTGGAAGCTTTAAATTCACAGTGTCTGTATCTCCCTCTGCAAAAAGTTCAAAATTGTCTTTATTCACAATTATTGCCAAATGATCAGAAACTGACTCAGATGCTCTAACTCCTTTGCTTATTTCTGATGCTTTTAATGTAATCTTTGCAGGCAGATTAAGATCAGGCATTTTGGGATCTGGCATTCCAGCGGTGTCAATAAGTCCCATCCTTCTTACAAGATTCCCAATTTTTATAGTTAATCGATTTGTATCTTCATCATATTCAAGTAATATTATATCCCCGGCAGTTGAAAGTCGCATAATACTAGATAGTTTGTCCATATCGATTCCTAGCTCCATTTCATCTGCCTTGTATTCCTCAAAGGCTTTGTCTTTTATGTTCATATCTACCATTGCAACATGTGCAGGGTCAACTGCCCTCAAAGAAATGCCCTTTGACGAAATATTAAACTTTACTTCATTAACAAGTGGAGACGTTACATCAATTATTCCTTTAAGTACTTCCGATTTTACTTTAGCGCTAAACATGCTTATTTTCCTCCCCAATTCTAAAACATAGTTAACTTTTTTCTATTAATCAATACATTTTGTGTTTATAATAATGACGGTATTTCAAGTAAATATTTAGATCATCGAAAAATTTATGAAACTGGAAAATTGATAGTGAATTATTAGGAAGTTTCTACTGCTTTTCCCCATCCAACTGTATGGAGTTTTTTAGCGTTAAGATCAAGCAATAAAAAAACATCGTCCTGTGTATACACTATCTGTTTCTCCAACTCCAATGTTACTGTTTTTTCTTTTATATCAACAATTTTTGCGGGTATAGTTTGCATGCCCACTGTAACGTGGAGCAGCCCTTCTTTTAACTCACTGGAGTAAAACCTATTCTTCTCAAAGGAAAGAGTTACTTTCATGTCCACTTTACATCTTCCGGGAGCACATATGAAAAATCCACGTTTCATCTCTTCTGATGCAGCACCTTTTATAGCAAGACCAACTCTTGACCCTGCTTCAGCTTCATCAAAGTCCTTATCTTGCATTTGAATAGAACGTACAATTACTTCTTTGTTTGTTGGCATTAATAGAAGTTTATCATGTTTTTTTATAGTTCCATCTTTTACAAATCCAAGGACGACTTCTCCAATACCTTTAATGCTAAATGCTTGGTCTATCACAACCAATGGAAGGTTATCTACAGTACATTTTGGCTCTGCTTTTTGAAGCAGTTCAAATATTTTTGTGATGTCTCTTTTGGCAACTATAAACGACTCTAGCGAAGTACCCTCTATCACCGTCTGTACCTGGCTCGTGTCTGCATAAGAGGGTAGTAATATGATCCCTTTAGAAATACCAAACGAGTCAAGCATTATCACAGTTTCTCCTACAGCGGGAGTGAGTTTTTCAAAAGAAACTATTGCAAAATCTATACATGACATCATCTGACTTTTTGCAGATAATTTGCCTTCTATGGGTTGCATGAACGTAAAAATGCAGTCATCTGTCTTCCTATTGAACATGACAATATCCGTTTCAGATGCCTTTTTTCCCAGATCTTTACCGAGCCCTTCATCGTGAAATATTCCAACAGTAAGATTTTTCATGAAGAGGGCATAGCCAATTACAAAATAAATCTATTTGTCATTCAACTACTTTTTATAACTATTGTGTTATGCCCAAAACAGAATAGATCTTGGAAAGAGCAAATTAATTTTCAACAATTTCTACGGGAGAGTTTTACAAGAAATAAACATTGCATAACCTGAAAAAGACCTGGGCAAAACATCAAAAGGTGAAAAAGAAAATCTCCCGCACCAACTCGTAAAACCTACAAAATTGTAGATAAATACAGAATGGCTGCCTTCTACAACCTTTGTTAAGTTGCTGTCTTGTGTTGAAGTAATTGTCGTATGGGCACGCGAATCATTTAAGTACTTACAAAATACAATCGGAGTCCTTTTCCATACTCTTAGTTTTGGCAAAAGTAAACTAAACAATTTAAACTTTATAAGTACATTTACTTTTGTCTTGAATTTGAAATGAAAACCCCTGCCCCTTGAAGTCACTTTGGAAAAAAGACCCAGTTTTAAAATTGAAGCGTTTGTATCATTCGAAGTATCATTATTACCTAAAAAACTTTGAATTTCAATGTCACTTTCTGCAAGTTCTTCACACTTTTCTGCAATTGCATCAGCCAAATCTTGCCCATTTTTGAATGAAACCTCAACATCCACTGGTTTAACAGAACCATCTGGACCATACCGATATAACGTTATTTCCTGAGTTTTTTTATTAAGTTCTAAATCTATGCTTGCAGTTGCTGATACGGCAATCAATGAAAAAAGAAAGGTCGCACAGATAAATATGGCAAGTGAGTTTTTTAATAGCCTATTCATGACATCTACTCCACTCAAAGACTTTTTAAGTGATTATAAATATATTATGTAGTTGATATTTAAGTCTTTTCCTAATCTTCACGCCATTTGTACGCACATTTTGTACAGGTGTAGAATCTACTTTCGGGCTCATCGCTTCCCCTCATCTGCCTTAGAATCCAATAGGCTTCATTGTTTCCACACTTTGGACATTTAATTTTTGTCTTTGGAAGGACATTTGTTTGTTCTTTATCTTCAATTAAAATTACTTCTTTTTTAACCTGTTCACTCACAACAATATTGCGTCCAGATTTCTTTTTTTCAAAACCACATCTATTGCAAACAAGTTTACCGTCTTTTGGATACATCAAAGCCTTACATCTTGGACAAAACATACTATCTACCTCTTTTCAATACGTCATCTATAATCTGCTTGTGATCAAAAGCAAGCACGGGTATGTTACTAATTTTAAAAAACTTTGCATCCAATGCATCATCTCCCCCACACAAACTTCCTCCACTAACATCCATTAAATATATAACACTCACCGTGTGCCCTCTTGGGTCTCTATTTGGATCAGAATATACTCCCACCAAGTCGACGATTTTTGTTTTCAAACCAGTTTCCTCAAAAACTTCTCGCACTGCAGCATCCTCTGTTTTTTCATTGTATTCGACAAAGCCACCAGGGAGGGCCCACTCGCCTTTATAGGGATCATTTTTCCTTTTTATCAATAGAACTGCTGCATCTTTAATTATTACTCCATCAACAGTTAACTTTGGAAATTTGTACTTCATGAGGTACAGATGCAACAATATATATTTAATGTTTCACAAAGTTTACACTATGAAAAATATTTGCCATTTATTTATGGAGGGCACCTAAAATCTGTTCATCGATTCCCAAAAAGAAGGTAATTCTTTTTGAAGTTCTGCCTTCCATATATTAAACATATTTTCGTCGATATTTCCATTTCGCCCAGCATTTCTAAAAAATATTGTGCGACTCTCCTGTAAAACAACATTCTCTTTTGTCAAGTACATCCCTTCCTTTTTATAGTGCATATTAACAATGCAAATAGAGTTTATTTATCTTTTTACTAGGTAAATATGCAGGTAAAACTGTGTCAAAGATTAGCAAAGTTTAAGTATACAAAAAAAGATTATAAATTGGGGGAGAATGAATAAGAAACGCTATTTTACAATAGCATTGTTTTTTGTAGCTATTGTTGTACTTTCCACAATGGCATCGAATACATCTAGCTTGCCTAGCCTGGAAAAAAAGCCAACAATAAAGGTTGCATTTATATGGCAAAGATGGGACCGTCTAGACATCCCTGCAAAACTTGGTATGGAATTATATCGTAGGGAGTTAAAAGTCGCAGAGTCAAAATATAACATAAATTTTGAAGTTTATGAATTTTGGGACAATAAAATAACTGGAGATGTTCAAAGAGGGAAATTAAGAAAGTTAAACATAGATGTTGTCATTGGCCCAGGGGGATTTGGAGGTTGGGATTGTCCCAAGAGATATCGAGAAGAAATAAAAGAGTTCGTTAAAAAAGGTGGAGGATTTTACGGCATATGCGGCGATTCAACATTTGGCTCCTTGGGGATGATAAACATGCCGCGAGGTTCAAAACGCCTTATGCTAAAGATTCTTGGGATAAATGAATTTACACCGATGCTTGGTCTTGCAAACGTTTATACTGATGCCTCTGCGTTAAAAAGAGAGTTACGACATCCATTGTATTATAATAAGTTAGATATGGTTAGGACAGTCTTAAGTTTGTTTCTTTCCAGAGCGGAAATATACATAGTAAAATCTCAAATTCCTATACAAGAGCCATACTTCGGAAAAAGTGTCAAAGTAATGCTTGGAAATGCAGCTCTTGTTGATGGCCCCAAGCTAAACAGGTTATTTATGTCAAAAGTGACAGACATTGCAATATTTAAAGGATATGATGCCCTTTACGATTCTTCATTGAAAGGTAAAAAAGCAATTATTGCAACAACATATCATAATGGAAGAGTCATACTTTCTGCCCCTCATCCAGAGTTAACGATAGAAAGTAAAAAAATGCACGATATGTTTGTAAGAAATATTTTGTGGTGCGCTAAAGAGTTGCCAGAAACTGATGAGTCAAAAGGCATTTTCAGTGTCATTTAGGCAATAATGAAAACTTTAAAAAAGGCTTGAGAATTCTGGGGTTGCAAACTAAGACATAATTTTCATAGCTAATATGGGCTCGTGGTCTAGTTGGTTATGACGTCGCCTTGACATGGCGGAGGTCTTGAGTTCAAATCTCAACGAGCCCATTTCATGAGAGAAGCATCTTATCTTAAAAATGAAAATAAAGAAACAGAGGACATCTATAAAGAACAGATTAATGCTCTGATGAAAAGGATTGCAAAAGGAGAGAAAAAGTAATACAGAACTAAACATAAGGCAATGTCCTCAAATAGACCGCATTATTAATATATGAGGTAAGCCATCCCCTTTTTGGGATGATATATGGCTAGACCAAGGAGTAAAATCAATATTACATGCCAG
>JAYEJG010000128.1:0-2004 GCA_034660435.1 Thermoplasmatota archaeon | reverse complement strand
TTGAATATCTTATATTGGTATATTCCTCCAACAATAAGCCCAAGATGGTATGTCATTAATCTAAAGACAAGTACGAAAATTCCTACAAGAGACGAATCAATGAATACACTATACAAGGCAGCGATTCCCCCCTCAGTAATTCCAGCGCTTCCTGGTGTCGTAGGCATCATAACAATTATAACCATAAGTATTTGGGCTGCAGTTGACTCAATTACGTGTGGACCAAGACCTAGCCCCATAAGAACCAAAATAGGTATTATCCATCCAACTGCCCAGAAAAGCGCAGTCAAAATAAAGGCTTTGATAAACGCAAGTTTTCCTTCAGAAAGGAAAAACATCATGCTATTGTGGAAGTTATCAACTTCTCTATTTATCTTTACGACTGTTTTACTTTCCCCCTCTTTCTTTTTTGAAAATTTACTTATTTTCTTGCTGATCCAGATTAAAAACCTTTTCATCTTCTCAGGGTATTTTATTGCATAAGCGAATGCTGCTAAAAGCGAAATAAAGACTAAAACTGCAATTGCCAGTCCAATTTTTAATGGACCTGTTTCTAAATGGCTGCCAAATATAATAAAAGCAAAAGGAAAACACATCAGGAGAAATACCGCGTCAAGAAGCCTTTCGCCAAGAACTGCTGCCGTTGCATTTCCTACACTTAAGCCATTCTTATTCAAAAGATAAATTCTCACAGGCTCCCCACCAGCCATTGACGGAGTAATATTTGCAAGAAATAAATTTGCCAGTATAATTTCAGTAGATTCCTTCAAACTAATTTTTACATTTTTATCTATTGCATTACTTAAGGTTTTTAACCTTCCACCCCAACAAGCCCAATATAGTATATTCACAAATATTGCGGCAATAAAAAACTCATATCTTATGTTTGTAGATGTTAAATAATCCAATGTTTTTGCATCAAATGTAAAAAATAGAATAACTATGATTATTGCAACACTCAGAGTAATGCTAATAAGCACAGGAAGTTTCATCGTCTTCCGTTTTTCTTCTTTTTCCACATTTACGTTATTTTTTGGATAATATTTGTTTCTTCCGGTTATTTTTTTTAAAAAATCTTGCAAAGAAATAAACAAAAAACCTTATCTTTAGTTAGTTACTACGCGCTTTTCACTAGTGACTAAAATGAAGAAGCTTCCTATTTCAAAATATCTTAAGATTTCAAGATGCGCATTTCAAAATTATTTGGCAGGTGAGAGTATATATCCTTTTTATGCTTCGTTTAAAGTAACTCACAAATGCACTTTAAGATGCAGTTTTTGTAATGTATGGATGGAAAAAACTCCAGATTTAAAAAAAGAGGATGTTTTCAAGGTTTTGGATAACATAGGAAATTCAAGTGTTGCCGTTCTTAGTCTCGAAGGCGGAGATCCTCTTATGAGAAAAGATCTTGGAGAAATACTAGAATATGCTTATCAAAAACCGTTTTATCTTTTCTTTACAACAAATGGTCATCTTTTAGATAAGAGACCAATGGAAGAATATGGTAAAAACATAGATTATCTTCACATAAGTATAGATGAGGGACACGATAACCTGGAATTTTTTGAAAGGCTTGGAGAGTTCCAAAGTTATGGTCCTGAAATATGCATACAAACTGTTGTTACAAAAGATACACTTTTAGCACTGGAAGAAAAAGTAAAAAGAGTATATGATGTGGGTGCAAGAACAGTGATAATGCCCGCATGTCATCTGGAAGGAACAGATGATTATTATCCTGATCCTGCAAAATTTAGAGATGAAATACTCCGACTCAAAAAGAAATATAAAAACACCGTTACGACGCCGAAAGGATTTTTGGATAATATTAACAAGCCGCATGGGTGCTCTACATCTTCAGTTATTATTGACTCTGATGGCGGACTTTTTTATCCATGTAGAACAATTGGAAAAAGATTGTTTGATTTAACAAAAGGCTCTCTTATGGAATTCTTAGAGTCAGAAGAAGCTCATAAGGCAAGAATGGATATGAAAGAATGCAATCAA
>JAYEJG010000127.1:0-2015 GCA_034660435.1 Thermoplasmatota archaeon | reverse complement strand
AATCTAGACGTAAGCAATCCAACCACCCATGGAAATATCATTGGTCAGTTGGACTATGACAAGGTAAGGAAAGCCATGCAAGACGCTCAAGAGTACACAAAAGAACTAATTCCAAAAATTGCAGAAGAGTGGAAAAAGAAGTTTGGAAGATATCACGGTGGCCTAATAGAGAAATACAAGTGCGATGGTGCAGATTACATTCTATTATCTATGGGCGCTATCGGTGCCGAAAGTAAGGTCGCAATTGATAACCTTCAAAAATCTGGTGTCAAAATAGGACTTGCCAGAGTTCGAATCTTTAGACCGTTTCCTACAGAGGAGATACTTAAACTTGCAAAACAAGCCAACCTAATTGTTATTGATCGGAATATTTCCATTGGTAATGAAGGAGCAGTGTTCACTGAAGTCAAATCTGCACTATATAACAAAACCGACGCAAAAGTGACTGGTTTTATTGCAGGACTTGGTGGCCGGGATGTAACCTTCCAAGACATCGAAATTATGTGCAAGAGGGCCATAGAGGGTAAAGTAAAAGGACATGAATGGTATGGATTTGAAGGAGGTGCAAAAGTTGGCAATTAAAGATTTACCCATGGAGGAATGCCTCCTTCCCGGGAGTGCTGCATGTCCAGGTTGTCCTGCTACAATTGGGCTCCGTCTTGTGCTAAAAGCACTTGGAAAGAAATCGATTCTTGTTATTCCTGCATGTTGTACGGCCGTCATTGAGAGTTTATACCCATATACATCATTTGATGTGCCTGTGCTGAACATTGCTTTTGAAGCAGCTGCTGCTGCTGCAAGCGGCGTGGAAGCAGCATTACGGCAACAAGGAAAGGATGATGTCACTGTTGCTGCATGGGCTGGAGATGGCGGTACTTATGATATCGGACTCCAAGCACTTTCTGGGGCACTTGAAAGAAATACCAATTTCATTTACATCTGTTATAATAACCAGGTTTACTCGAATACTGGCATCCAAAGATCTGGTGCAACACCTAGAGGCGCATGGACTACAACAACTGTCGGCGGTAAAAAAGAATTCAGAAAAGAAATGGGAGAGATAGTCCAGGCACACCATATTCCATACATTGCACAGGCCAGTGTTAGTTATCCAGAGGACCTTTACAAAAAAGTCATGAAAGCAAAGAACATAAAAGGCCCAAAGTACATAGAAATCCTTGCTCCCTGCCCACCCGGTTGGAGATTTGGAATGGATAAAACAGTAGAAATGGGAGTAGAAGCGATAGAAACGGGCATTTGGGCACTTTATGAGTCAGAAAACGGTAAATTTACATTCAATGGGAAAAGCAAATTAATTCTTGAAGAGAAAATTGAAAGAAAGCCCATTGAAGCATGGATGAAAAAACAGGGACGTTTCAAGCATCTATTTAAACCTGAGAAAGATACAAAGACAATAGCGGCAATACAGAACCATATCGATCAGACGTGGGAAAGATATCGAAAAAACTATCTGTAGAATATTGGAGTATGAAATGAATATGATGGAGGTTACAATCGATGTTTGCAAAGGAAATGGTGAAACAGAGCCTCCCCCTACTAATATTCTGTGGAATAGGTGGAATATTAGCAGGTAGCACTCTTGGCATAATGACAGATTTGCTTAGAAATATCCCCGGTCTTATTGTTGTTATTCCAGCGATTATTGCAATGCGTGGAAACATAAGTACCGCTTTTGGAAGTCGGCTTGGTTCAGCATACCATCTTGGTGTAATCGACGCAGATAACATGTGGAATGAGGAACTAAAACAAAACATCATAGGTTCACTTGTTCTGAGTTTTGTTACTTCAGTTCTAAGTGGAATACTTGCATATTTTTCATCTATACTATTTGGTGTAACTCCAAATTTTCTAATGCTTATCACAATTGTAATTCTTGCAGGAATAGTCTCTGCAACAATTCTTACAATTATGACAGTTATAATCATTTATTTAGTATTCAAACGAGGATATGACCCCGATAATATTACAGGTCCTGCACTTGCAACATTTGGCGA
>JAYEJG010000126.1:0-2016 GCA_034660435.1 Thermoplasmatota archaeon | reverse complement strand
AACTTTGACCTTAAAAAAGCACAAGAAAAAATGCATATCCTCGAAGGGTTCATGATTGCCCTCAAAAACATTGATGAAATTATTAAAATTATTCGTGCCAGTAAAACTGTTGAAGATGCGAAAAATGCCTTGATGTCTCGTTTTGACTTTTCTGAAAAACAGGTGAAAGCAATATTGGATATGCGTTTGCAGAAACTTACAGGCATGGAAATTGAAAAAGTAGAACAGGAGCATAACGAGACAAAAGAAATAATTAAACAACTCGAAGAGTTATTAAGTAATAAACAGAATATTCTAAATGAAATTAAAAGAGAGCTATCAGAAATCAAAGAAAAATACAGTGACGAAAGACGTACTGAAATCGTTGAAGGCGAAATAGACATCGATATGGAAGACTTAATTCCAGTTCAAGATGTAGTAATCACAATTACAGAAACGGGTTATATAAAACGTATACCTTGTGAGACATATAGAGTTCAACACCGTGGTGGAAAAGGCCTTGTTGGAATGAAAACAAAAGAAGAAGACATTGTTGTAGACTCTTTTATCACGAGTACTCATGATTATATTATGTTTTTCACAAACCATGGAAAATGCTTCTGGCTTAAAGGATACATGATACCTGAGGGAAGCAGGCATCACAAAGGAAAAGCAATCATCAATCTGTTACCTCGTCTTGAAGAAGGCGAAGATGTTGAAACAGCCATTCCAATTCATGAGTTTGATGATGAACATTACCTTGTGTTTGCAACAAGAAAAGGAATAATCAAAAAAACAGTGCTTTCTGCATACAGCAACATCAGAGCAAATGGAGTAAAAGCGATAAACTTAGATGATGACGATGAGCTCATAGGTACAAGACTGTCTGATGGAAACCAAACAATCATGATAGCAACAGCAAACGGTCAAGCCTGTAGATTCGATGAAAAAGAAACAAGAGGAATGGGACGAGTGACTCGTGGAGTAATAGGAATAAGACTCCGCAAAGACGATAAAGTTGTTTCTATGGCTGTAGTAGGCGAAGAGGGAAACCTTTTGACAATAACTGAAAATGGTTTTGGAAAACGGTCACCAATAAGCGAATACAGAAAAACACATCGTGGAAGCAAAGGAGTAAGAACAATTATTACAAATGAACGTAACGGTAAAGTATTATGGGTCAAGGAAGCCGAAGAAGGCAATCAGATAATGCTGACCAGCAAAGATGGGATGATGGTTAGAATACCAGTTGATGGAATAAGAGTCCAAGGCCGTAGCACTATGGGCGTAACAATTATGAAACTCAACAAAGGAGACAAAGTAGTAAGCGTTGCAATGATAATGGAAACAGATGAAGAAGAGAATGATAACTTGACAGAACAAGAACAGCAATTAGAAGAACCATCGGCAGAAATAAATCAAAAACCAGTTGAGGAACAAACATCTGAACCGAAACCATCTACCAACGATGAAACTTCTTATGAAGAATAGGCACAGAAATTGAAGTATACAGTTGGTTGTCTTGCTGGATTCCAGTCAACACCAGTTATAAAACAAGGAATTGAAACTATTGGAAGAACGCTTTTACCTTTCAAACAACCAAAAATAAACTTGGGAAATACTCTTGGTCTATTCCAGTAATTATGGTTATAATAATTCTTTGTTTTACCTATTGACTTTACACAAAAAGGAGTTTTTGTTATAGTGTTATTCTCAATAGCATTGCCATATGGATCTAAAAATAGACTAAATCCAAATGTGTTATCATTGAGTTTATTTTCATAAAAAAGATTATAAGACGACCTGTTTGAAATCCTGATACCTTCAGTGTTATCATGTATATTGTTTTTGTAAATCTTATTATCTTTTGATGAGGTCATAACTGTTATTCCTACAATATTATCGTATACATCATTGTATCTAACAGTATTGTTTGTTGATTGATAATCAAGACAAACTCCAAATATCATACCTGAAGCACTATTATTTTGAATGATGCAATTCTTAGAGTGAAACAAAATTATTTCACCATATGTA
>JAYEJG010000125.1:0-2038 GCA_034660435.1 Thermoplasmatota archaeon | reverse complement strand
AAATGATAGTTTCTGCAGTTGGGATGCAAATGAAAATAGCATATTTGGAGAAGTTGAATACAATGTAAGTCTTCAACATTATGAGGTTGACAATATAGACAAAGTCGATCTTTATCCAGATGTTCGTATTGGTCGTTTGCCTTGTTCAACTTGCGAAGAGGTCCAAACTGTTGTAAAAAAAATTATCACTTATGAAGAGAGAACATACGACCAAATATGGTTCAAAAAGATAGTACTAGCTGGTGGCGACACATTCCCGCCAGGTAAACATGGAGCACCATTTGTATATGAAGGGGAAATAACAAACATAAAGGTGGCACAACAACTCCCAGGTTTTGAACACATAAAACTTTGGACGTCTAAACACAATTTGAACGCAATGACATTTAACAGAGAGATAAATAAAGGAGCGGGATTTGTAAGCTATGCTGGACATGGCTTTGAGTTTGGATGGGGGACATATCGGCCAAATTCTATCAGGGAAAAAATGGGCATTACTCAACCACTTTACTATACGCCATACATAAAATCTTTGAGGAATATGGACAAACTTCCCGTTATCTTCTTCGACGCCTGCCTCACTGCCAAACTTGACTTCACCTTTGAAGACATTATCAATTACAAGCCGTGGAGTTTTCTTGAAATACTTACACACCTACCAAATATCTACAAAGAGATGAGACTGCCATGTTTTGCATGGGCCTTTGTTAAACATGATGAAGGGGGTGCCATTGCCACAATTGGTGCAACAAGATCAGCATATACTCATGTAGATGAAAATGGCGTATATGCTGGTGCAGGATACTTAGACGTACACTTTTTCAAGGCATATGAAGAAGGTACAACACTTGGAGAGATGTTCTTACAGGCAAAAAATGATTATATTAATCATGTTGGAAAAGATTTCTTCACAATTGAAGAGTTTATACTAATTGGAGATCCCAGTTTAATTGTAGGCGGACATCCTTAAAAGAACATAAGGAGGGTAACGGAAGTACAATCCAGGGAAAAGTATTTATTTAAGGGCTCGATTTGTAACTGGGGGACCAAGAAATATTATTGGGGAGGTATAAACTATATCTGCTTTCCGCTTAGAGGCACATTCCTCCTATCAATGCATCCCGTCCCCCACTTCTAATTGAATGTTTTTTAGTGGGTATACAGATTTTTGAATAATATAATCATTCTGAAATGAATTAGTTTAAAAAAGAGATAAATTAATGAGAAAATAAATAAGATAGAGATATTGTTGTTTTCAACAAGAAGCAACAGTAGTTATCATCTTACAAACTAATGTTACATTTGCTGAATTCAACAATTGTTCCTTCGCTTATCCAAATAGTGCGCCAAGACCTGCTGCGGCTTCTTCTTCAGAGACTTCTTCCTTCTTTTCTTCTTTTTTCTTTTCTGTTTTTTTCTCTTCAGAAGGTGCTTCTCCAGATGCTGCGGGTGCAGCTGCTACTGGAACTGCAGCGTTTTTAATTGCTTCTTCGATGTCTACGCCTTCTAGACTTGCCGTGAGTGCTTTAATTCTTGCATCATCGGCTTTTACACCAGCGGCGGTTAGTACTTTTTTCACATTTGCTTCATCTATTTTTTTTCCAGCAGAGTGAAGAAGCATTGCGCTATACACGTATTCCATTTCTATTTTCCTCCTTTAGTTTGTAAGATTCTTCAAAGCAAGCATGCTTACATGTGCTTTTGCCATTAATCTTTCAATTGTTTCCTTAGTCATAATGCGTTGCTCTATTGCAAGAGCAAATGCATTTTGGTAAGCCTTCAAGATAAGTGGTTGAATTGTGAGTTCTGTAACCCATCCAGCCTCAATTGCAAGGCTAAATGCATTACTGGATGCAGTTCTTATTCTTCCAACGAACTCATCGATGTCAATGTCAAGAACATCAGATTTGAATATGTTTCCATCTTCATACACTGCAAAAAGATCCATTCCAATCTCTATCGGAAATATCTCGAGTCTTGCAAGCATTTGAGCAACATCAGCAGGTATTTTTTCACCCTCAGGGACGATCACCTTGTC
>JAYEJG010000124.1:0-2071 GCA_034660435.1 Thermoplasmatota archaeon | reverse complement strand
CAAGACAATGACAGATCAGTTTATAATTCTTGGAGAAAGCATGGATCCTTCCATTTATTACCAAACCGATGCCAAGTATTATCGAAGAATTACTCAGATTTCATTCATTGAACTATACAATAAAGGCCTCATTTATAAGGGGAAATTTCCTGTAAACTGGTGCCCTCGATGTATGACTGCGATGGCAGATGCAGAGGTTGTCTATGCAGACAGACAGACTAAACTTAACACAATTAAATTCTATTTCAAAGACAAACAATCTGAACAAATATTAAAATACCATGGAATTGGAAAAGACAAGCAAGGAACGTATGTGGAAATTGCAACAACAAGACCTGAAATGCTTCCATCCTGCCAAATCGTTGCAGTGCACCCAACAGATGATAGAGCAGCCTGGCTTGTCGACCAAACGCTTGTTGTCCCGCTATTCAACAAAGAAGTAAAGATTGTTGAAGACGATGTCGTTGATCCAGATTTCGGTTCTGGAATCGTAATGATATGTACGATAGGTGACAAAGAGGATTTGAATTGGGTTTTCAAGTACAAACTTCCAATTGAGATGAGCATCAACGAAGAAGGACGCATGACAGACATTTGCAACAAATACAAAGGAATGGAAATAAAAGAGGCAAGAACAGCAGTAATTGAAGACTTGAAAAATGAAAATATCCTAATCAAACAAGACCCTCTTGATCAAAGTGTTGGTGTTTGTTGGAGATGCAAAACCCCTGTTGAATTCATTAATGCAGAACAATGGTTTTTGAAAACTACTGATTTTAAAGAGATGGTTCTCAAAACATCAGAGAAAATGAATTGGTTTCCAGAATTTATGAAAATAAGACTTGAAGACTGGGTTAATTCTCTTGAATGGGACTGGGTAATTTCAAGACAGCGTTACTTTGCAACACCAATACCATTATGGGAATGCGAAAAATGTAAAGAAGTTGTACTAGCCAAATCTGATCAATGTTATGTTGATCCTACAACAGATAAAGCACCTGTGAAAAAATGTCCAAAATGCAATGGTGATTTAAAGGGCTGTGAAGACGTATTTGATACATGGATGGACAGCTCAGTTTCACCGCTTTACAATACTTTTTGGCACAGAGATGATAGGAAATTCAAAAAACTTTATCCAATGTCACTTAGGCCCCAAGCCCACGATATAATACGAACTTGGGCATTTTATACCATTCTCCGTTGTAACCTACTTACTGGAGAAAAACCATTTGAAAATATAATGATGGATGGATTTATTTTATCTGAAGATGGAACACCGATGCATGCAAGTCTTGGAAACGTAATCGATCCACTTAAGATAATAGACGAATATGGAACGGACGCCTTTAGATGCTATACAACAAGTTGTGCACTGGGCGAAGATAACGCATTTAGAAAAAAAGAGGTCATTCGTGGAGTAAGACTACTTAGAAAACTTTGGAATGTCGAGAACTTCATTTCAGGAATAATAAAAACCGACAAAAAACCCAAGAAGCCTGATGATTTAATTGATATTGACAAATGGATTCTTACTAAGTTTACTAAACTTATCAAAAAATGTACAAAACTTATGGATGCTTTTGACTACTCTCAAGCAATGAAAGAAATTGAATATTTTCTTTGGCACGAGCTTGCAGATCACTATATCGAAATGGCAAAATCCTCAGTTTATAAAAACAAAAATGTCGAAAGTATAAGTTTTACATTATACACACTTGGTCTTGGGATGATAAAACTATTTGCTCCGTTCTTTCCACACATAACTGAAGAAATTTATCACAAACACTACAAAGAATCAGAAGGCTGTAAAAGCATTCATCTATCTTCATGGCCTGCAGAAATTCTAATTGACGAAAGTTCAGAAGAATCTGGTGAGACTGTCAAGAAATACATATCAATGCTACGTTCAATGAAAAGCGAAAATGGTATTGCATTAAACGCACCATTTGAATGCTATGCAACCTACGCAAGTAAAGAGGCACTGTCAAAAATAGAACCAAGTAAATCGATTATAGAGGCAACATTAAATATTCCAGATAATCATCAGTTTATAGAAGGTAAGCCAGACGTT
>JAYEJG010000123.1:0-2080 GCA_034660435.1 Thermoplasmatota archaeon | reverse complement strand
TCTTAGAAGAGGCGAATAAAAAGATGAAAGAAATGAAACGCTTAGGAATGGATGCGAATAACTACATATCTACTTGCACAGCTAGGTGCGAAAAAGGTATTTATGGCTTCAACAGAATGAAGCAAGATAATGGGGGCCAATAGAGTGATGAAAGAGTTTGATTCAGAACTTCAACCTGAGAGTATAATTGGCTCATTACAAAGTCCCATACCAACTCAATTAAAAACAGATTTGGCAAATACAGATTTCCCAATTAAATTTGCAAGTAATTATCTCAGCATTGCAAAAACACACATGTCAGATGTAGTTGTCGGCCCTAAAAACTTTGCAGATATCCAGTCTGTTGCGCAGTATTTCCCTAGCAACTTAACAAGTTTTCTTGGTTTTGAATGTCGCCTGGGTGCTACAGATAGAAGAACGGATTTGGCTTTTGCGATTTCAGGTATTGGAAAAGATCGACAGGCACTCGTAGATGTTATGAGAAACGGATCTTTGCCCGAACAATTTATTCAGCAACAAGAATGGAAGCAATTAGAGGGTTTTGCTAAATCTTGGGCTGATGCATCTTCTGCCTTACATGATAAAATCAAGTGCTTTTGGTTAGAATTTGATATGCCTGAATCTTTACCAGCAATACCAATTCCTTGTATTTTCTTTGGAGTAGCGAAACTACCAAAAGGCGTTTCAAACAGCGACAGCACGCAATACGAATGGATTGCCCATACTGCTTTACCATTGTTACGAGGTAGACAATTATCCAAAAGCCTTGAAGAGAATTTAATGGAATGTTTGGAGAAAATGCCAAAGAACGCATCGTTATTCCAAGTAGGAACAATGCTTTCCCGTTCAACAAATGCAATTCGTATATGTATCAACAAATTGAGCCCGATACAGATACTTCCGTATTTGAATTCAATTGGTTGGACAGACGAAACTGGTGAATTTACATCACTTCTTGGCGAACTTGAGGACAAAGCGGATCGTTTTGTAATCGATTTTGACGTAACGGAAAATGGTATTGGGGCAAAAGTAGGAATAGAGTTGTCCTTTACAGGAGATCAGTTTCAAAACGAAACACGCTGGGATCAACTATTTGATTATTTAGTTGAAAAAGGAATGTGCATACCTGAAAAAAGAGATGCATTACTTGGTTACCAAGGCATGAACAATGACGAAATAGTCTCTGGCGGTATAATGAAACCAGTTACATCGGCAACAACACATTTTGACAGTCAATCACCTAGTACAACTGTTAGATACATCAACCATGTTAAAATTGTGTACCAGCAAGGCCAACCAATGAAAGCAAAAGCATACCCAGCTGTTAGACTTTTTGAATAAAAGCATGTTTTTGCTGCCCATAATCATATTAAAGAAAAGTCGATTAATATCTGTTGCGTTAGGATGACGGAGATAAATAGAGTATGAAGTTTGCAACACTATCACATCTTATGAATGAAAAAAACATCGAGCACATACCTAAAGATTGGATCCATAAAAACTTGATCATCTCACCCGAGTTAAATGTTAATGGCACAAAAGGATACATCATTTCATTAAAACTTACAGCAAAACAGATAATGAGTATGCCTATTGAAAAGGTACGAGAGAGAATTCTTGACGGTGTGCTTTTTGCTCAAAATGAATTAAATGTTGATATAATACAATTAGGAGCATTAACCACATCTGTCACAAGTGCTGGTAAATGGCTAGTTGATCAAAAAGAATATACAGGTTTTGTTACCCATGGTGACAGCTACACCGCAGCCGTAACATGTCAAGCAGCATTAAAAGCATTGAATTTATTCAAAAAAAATCCTTCTGATCAAATCCTTGCCATTATAGGCGCGTATGGAGTTATTGGAGAAGCAGTTTCAAAAATTCTTGTACCGCAATTTAAACATTCTATTCTTATTGGGAGAAGAGAAGAAAAACTAATCGAACTCGCAGAAAAAATAGAAGGTAGTTTTGAAACGACCATAGATCTAAAAACAAAGAATGCAGACATTATTATCACTGCAACCAGTCATCCTACAGCGCTTTTAAACTCTGAGCATCTGAAAAAAAATGCCATTGTTGT
>JAYEJG010000122.1:0-2095 GCA_034660435.1 Thermoplasmatota archaeon | reverse complement strand
ACGCAGAAATAAATTGAAATGACGAGATTCTAAATGTATGTAAGATATTTGCTCCAAATAGACTTAGATTTAGATTTATTATCGTTAAAGCAACAATGCCAAGAGCCAGTAGTAAAATCATTGCTTTAAGTTGAGTATCTGCAAAAAATTTCTTTATCTTGCCATTGAGTAAGTCATAGTGTGCAGCAAATGCAATAGAACCGGCTATCATCAAAATTAATACTGTAACCTGACTTGCAATACCAAAACCTGCAAAGCTATCGCCTGTTACCGAAAAACCACCAGTTGCAAGTCCAGTCATTGCATGATTCATCGCTTGCCATGGAGTCATTCCTATTTGTCCCGCTATAAAATTATTCTCGATATAACCAACAATGGTCAACGCAGCAATTCCAATGACCGTATACAACAAAAATATCCACCATATTGTTCTGACTGTTGAAATCATCGAAGGGTGGGTTTTTTGTTCTCTTGCTTCTCCCTTGTACAAAACAAATGAACCGGTACCCGGTCGTGCAAGAATTGATAATGTAAGTACTATAACTCCAACTCCACCAACCCATTGTATCAAAGTTCTCCAAAATTGAAGGGTATGTGGTAAAAGCGCCTCATTGTCTATCATTGTAAGCCCTGTTCCAGTCCAACCAGACATGGATTCGAAAAACGCAGAAAGGAAGTTCATGTGGACAAGTGTTTCAGTGTTGTAGGGCATTAACCAAAATGGTATTGCACCTATGATAGAGATAAGAAGCCAACCTAACGCCGCTGTAACCATGGCACTTTTAAAATTTGCAGGATCTGAATTCTTAAAAGCATAGTACAAAGGAAGTCCAAGGCCAAAGAATATAGATGAGGTGATAAGTAACGGAGCTATTGCATTAAAATCGTTTGTTGCGCCATATTCTCCAAAAAATATTGGTACAACTAAAACAATAAGGGGGACAAACCCAATAATTATAAAAATACCGCCAATATCCCTAAGGGAGCTTCTTAAATCACTCATATCTCCATACCACGCAGCCAATGTTTTTATAAATAACAATCAACAACTACTTATATTTTTACTGATTTCTAATTTTATCAAGGCACTTATCTAGATCTTCTCCCAATTTTTTAGATACGTCTCTTTTTGTAAAAGCATCTGCTCGTGTTGCAATTGCAATTTTTGCTGCTAATGTGCGAGCAATTTTCCCCCTCAAACATCGTGGGGCTTTATTTACAAGTTGGTGTTGAAAAATTATTCCATGCTTAGGTGGCCTGCCGCCTTCTTTTTTGAATCTAAAAAAGGCTTTTTCTGCGCCTAGTATTTGTATTGTGGAGGCAGGGCATAACGCAAGTTTTTCCAATCCGCCCGATAGTGAGATAAGCCTTGCACCAATTGATGACCCAACAAGTTTGCAGAGGTTCGGCGCAATTTTTTTCATATCCCCCTCAATCTGATCTTCTAGATTTTTAGTTTCATTATCAACAGTTGAAAAAACATTTTCAATTGGTTTAATCCTTCCAACTGAGTGAGGTAAAACTGACCAGTATGCAAGACGTTCAGATAGTAAATTGGACATTTGAATCAATTCATCCAAAGCATTAACCATTTGAATTACCTGTAAATCCTCTGAACGTAATTTCGTATCAACTCTCTTTTTTGCTACTATGATTGAAGCTTTATGTAACATATCTTGGGAGAAATCAAAATCTTCCGGTTTGATCTCAAAAGTCTTGAAAAAAGAGTTGTCAACTTCAAAGTCTCCTATTTCTTGCAATCTTTTTTCAGATACTATTACTGCATCATCTTTTATGATCTCTTTTTCTTCGGGCAATATTTCTTTTCTCTCTATTTTTAATAGTTTTTCTGCGATTTTCTTTTCCTCTTTGGGAAAAAGTATTTTCTTTTGTATTTTTTCCTTATTGCATAGAAATACTCCAAACCATTTCGTAACAAGATACATGTTTTGCCTCATTAACTCAATTTTTGGTCCTAAGAACTATTATCTTATAAAAAAGTATGTGCAAGTTAGTGTTGCCCATGGAACTTCTAAGTTTATATAGTACTTTTCACTTTAAGAATGAGGTGTTAACCTGGTAAATCTATCTACAA
>JAYEJG010000121.1:0-2150 GCA_034660435.1 Thermoplasmatota archaeon | reverse complement strand
CCAAAATATCGACGATATAATCAACGAAAACTACGTCACAGCATATCAAGGTTCCTCATGACTCAAGGAACCTCTTTTTTTCTTTTTCTAAGATACCAAAGAAAATGCAGACTTTGTAATTTTGGCCTTCCAAAATAAATTTGGTATACTGAAAAACTTATATACCCCCTTTATCATGTAGTAATATTAGGTATACCGAAAATTTGTCACATTGCCGAAAAATGGAGTTTGGTATGCATGTCCAAAAAAATCACAATCTGTTGAAAACCGTTATGGAGCAGGAGGAATCATGATGTTAGCTGAGTTGAAGACTGGTGAGCTAGCAAAAATAATAGCAATTGAAGGAGGATATGGGCTTAGGCAGAAACTTTCGTTACGAGGCATATTTGAAGGTAGCTTTATTCGAGTAATATCAAATCAAGGCCCAGTTACCGTTGAAGTCGATAGAAATACAGTATCCATTGGACGGGGTATGGCACGAAAAGTAAGAGTAATGAGGATGTAAATATGGAAAAAAAACTGTCTGAAATGAAATATGGTGAAAAAGGCGTTGTAAAACGCATCGATGAGAATTTAAGAAAACAAGTAGCAGGCATGGGTATTAGAGTAAACAAAAAACTGAAGATGACTACAAAACAACCCATAAAGGGACCTGTAGTTATAACAGTTGATGAATCTAACATCTCCTTAGGATTAGGTATTGCAGATAAGATTATCATAGAGGTGGAATCATGAAGGTTTTACTTATGGGCCATCCTAATGTAGGTAAAAGCGTTGTTTTCAACCGACTTACAGGATCAAATGTTTCAGAATCAAATTACCCAGGAACAACCGTGGACTATACAAAAGGATATATGCGAATGGGACGAAAGGAGATGGAACTCATTGATGTCCCTGGAACATTTTCTTTGGAACCAAAAGATAAAGCAGAAGAAGTCGCCGTAAAGATGCTTAATGAAAACAAGGATTCTGTTGTTGTATGTGTCACCGATTCCACAAAGATTGAGCGTGGGCTTTACCTTGCACTTGAAATAATTGAAAGAGGGTATCCGGTTGTAATCGCATTGAATATGTGGGATGTTGCAGAGGATAAGAAGATACAGATTGATGTAGAAAAACTACAGCAAATTCTGGGTTTACCTGTGGTCCCAACAATAGCGATAAGTGGCGAGGGAATCAAAGAATTGGTTTCTAGAATTAAAGAGGCTACATCTGTTAAAATAGAAGGTGTTATGAAAAACGTGGGTGGTAGCTGATGAAACTTTCTGTTGATGAAAGATGGGATCTTATTGATAAGATATCTAAGAAAACGGTAAAATTTGGTAAGTATAGGCATACGTTAAAAGATGCTCTTGCAGAAATTACCGTTAAACCTCTGACCGGTATACCTATTGCCATCGCAGTCTTGTATGGTTTTTGGTCATTTTTCGGCGCATTTGCAGGATTTTTTACAGATGGTTTTCTTGTTAAAATCTTTGATGAACATTGGTTGCCTTGGTTGCAAGACGTTTTTCCAGGTAGGCTAGGAAATTGGTTTTACTCGATCATGGTAGATGCGGGTCATATGGAAAATGGAGTTCTTGTGGCTGCAGATAATTGTTTTGAATCTTTTGGAGTTCTCACAAGCGGTCTTTTCGTTGCAATAGGCGTTGTTCTACCTGCAATTATTGCATTTTATCTGTTTCTTATCATTTTAGAAGACAGCGGATATCTTCCAAGACTCGCAGTACTCATAGATACGGCACTACACAAGATAGGATTACATGGTTTTGCAATAGTCCCTATGATACTTTCACTTGGTTGCAACGTTCCTGCAGTAGCAGCAACTCGGACCTTGGAGACGAAAAAGCAACGATTCATGATGATGACGCTACTGGCAATTTTCATACCATGTGGTGCTCAACTTGGTATCATGCTTGATGTAATCCCAGAGTATGTGGGTTTTGTCATGCTTTATCTATTCCTAGGCTTCTTTGTCTTTGGTTTCATTCTCAACAAGATCATACCTGGAAAATCCCCTGAAATGCTTCTTGACGTTCCTCCATACCATATGCCTACGATAAGAAACGTTGGAAGAAAACTGTGGGCAAGATTACGGGGTTTCTTTACTGTTGCAATCCCATTTGTGTTGCTGGGTGTAGTGTTTGTAA
>JAYEJG010000120.1:0-2150 GCA_034660435.1 Thermoplasmatota archaeon | reverse complement strand
ATACATATTTTTCTTAACGAGTGCCACGTACATCGTCGGCATCAGATTCATTGGACAAGTCTCAACACAAGATCCGCAACGTATGCAGTCCGATTCAGGCTTTTTTACATTTTTTTGAAGTAAAATACAGTTTGTTCCTTTTTGCACAGGTACATTGAAAGAAGTTTGTGCAATACCCATCATTGGTCCACCAAAGATCATAACATCGGCATCAGGTTTCGCACCGCCACAAACGTCTATAATATCTCTTGCAGATGTTCCAAAACGAACCATTATGTTTTTTGGTTCGTTCACTTCGCCAGTTATTGTTACAACCCTTTCAACAAGAGGTTTGCCAAGATAAATCGCATCATAAATTGCTTTTAGTGTTGCAACATTTTGTACAACAACACCAACATCCATTGGGAGTCCACCTATTGGAACTTCCCTGCCAAGTATTCTTTTAAGAAGTGTTTTTTCAGCACCCATCGGATACCTTTGTTCAAGAGGTTCGATAAGAACAAGCCCTGCTGGTTTCAGTTTTGTAACAACCTTTCTCATGCCTTTAATTGCATCAGGCTTATTGTCTTCAATTCCAATATATGCCTTATTGCATCCAACGGCTTTCATCATGAGTTCTAGGCCTTTTATTATCTCTTCGCCGTTTTCAAGCATTAATCGATGATCGGATGTAATAAACGGTTCACATTCGCAACCATTTACAATTATTGTATCTATCTTTTTGTTTGCTGGGGGATTAAGCTTTATATGTGTCGGAAACGTTGCGCCACCCATTCCAACAATACCTGCTTCTTTTACCTTTTCAATTATCTCATCTTTTGTAAGTTTTGCAGGATCCGACACGGGCTGTAATTTGATCCATTCGTCTTTATCATCTGATTCAATTACAATTGCATCTACAACACCTGATGTCACAGAGCTGACCTGTTTAACTATGTTTTTTACCTTGCCTGAAATAGTTGCATGGATATTTGCAGAACAAAAACCACGAATTTCAGCAATTTTTTGCCCTGCTTTTACTTCATCTCCTTTTTTTACAAGTGATTCTGCGGGCGCTCCAATGTGCTGAGCAAGTGGTATCGTGACTTCTTTTGGAAGAATTAGTTTTTCAATTTCTTTATCCTTTGCGATCTTATTTCCATGTGGATGTACTCCACTACTTTTGTTTTTATTGATAAACAACTCTGTTAGTTGCATCTGATTTCTCCTTTAATTTTCAATTACAAAATTTTCTAAACCTGATGAAGTAAACGTTTCCTGAGGGTCGTCATAACCCAATACAACTGCCTCAACATTTGCAAGACTGTTTGCTAGATCAATGCCATCGACAGTTCCTTTAACAAAAACCGATGTTGCAAGAATGTCTGCAATAGTACAGTTTTTCGTTATAACAGTTGCACTTGAACATTTGCTAACAGATCTGCCATTTGCTGGATCCATAATGTGGCCAACAGTTGCATTCTTGTCAAAGTATCTCTCATAATTTCCAGATGTAGCTATAGCCATGTCTGATAACCCAAATTCCATAACTGATTCTGAAGTATCTTGTGGATTCCTGAGTCCGGTTATCCATTTTTCATTTCCAGGCTTCATTCCAAATGTTGCAATGTCTCCGCCAGCGTCAACAAGACCTGCAGCGATTCCATGTGCTTTTAGAACCTTAACTGCCTCATCAACAGCATAGCCTTTTGCCATGCCGTCAAGTGTTATGCTCATGCCCGTTTCAAGACTTATTGAATCATCTGCTATTGTTATTTTGTTAGAACCTACTAGTTCTTTTATCTCGTTTATAAAAACATCTTGTGTTGTCGATGGGAGATACCAGAACTTTGTATAAACCTTGATTTCGTTTGTTTCATTTGTTAGATAATATGTCTGCCAGCTCGATTTGATTTCCCATCCGCCATCCACTAAAGATAGCGCAGGAGTTTCATTCAAATCGTATAAAGACGGTTCAAAGTTTTCAAATCCAGATTTAATTTCATTAGAAACTGTATTGTTATCAAGATCAAAAGCATAAGTTGAATTCATAGAAAACAGGTATTTGTCGTTACTCCAAAGGTTGAGTAGTGGAAGTATTGTAATGTCGAATGCTCCACCTGTAATATCATAATAATAAATGCAAGTTTCTATCATGTTTTTAAGCTCAT
>JAYEJG010000119.1:0-2168 GCA_034660435.1 Thermoplasmatota archaeon | reverse complement strand
AAATGGTCTTTCTTTATCACCCTTTTTATTAATAAAAGTGACATCAAATCTTTCTGGCCAGTCAACAAGAGCCTCGCTCGATGCATTGAAGACGGAATAGAAAATAAACCCAAACGACAATATAGAAAATGGAGCTATCCAATATCTAAAAGGACTTTTTCTATCTTTAACGTAGGTGTCCACAACCCTTCCAAACACTACAAGAAGACCAGCAATTACTAGTCCCCACGTCATATTTGTTGCAAATGTTAAAATTGGAAGTAATTCAAATTCTGCATCAAAATTCGTTGCCGTATATGCAAAAAAGAAACTTGCAAGCAAGATAACTATGGCTATTATGTTTGTATATATCGACAATTTTCCTGCTAAAAAACCAGACTTTATCTCTTCAGACACGAGCATAATATTTCTTTCCCATCTGAATACTCTAATAAGTAAATAAGCACCCAATGTCAACAATATTGCTCCAAATCCACTTGAAGCCATGCCAAGCAGTGCAAATATTG
Source organism: Thermoplasmatota archaeon (assembly GCA_034660435.1). Classification (GTDB taxonomy): domain Archaea; phylum Thermoplasmatota; class E2; order DHVEG-1; family DHVEG-1; genus JAYEJG01. The sequence goes on along the minus strand of JAYEJG010000119.1, from coordinate 1,662 downwards.
CCCCAACGATTAACACAAGTGCAATTGGGAGTATAAACTGCTTCTGTACTTTTTCATCATCAAGCAATTTTAAAATCCTGTAATATGCATCCTCCAATTCCTTGCTTTGTTTGATTGACACACGCTTTACAGAAGTTATCTTTATTCTAGACTGAACAATCGGAAGGATGGATTCGTCTTCTGCACCATCGGATACCAAAATAACATCATCTGCATTTGTTTTTGCAATTACTTCTTCAAGTTGTCTCGCTAAAATTTCATCTGATTTAAAACCAACGCGTATGTCTCCGCATATTGTAGCGATTTCTACATTTTTCTTATCTTTTTTAAATTCATTGTATATAGAAATGGCCGAAAAAATTGCATTTAGGTCAGAATCCTCCGGATCGGCCTGCCCCAACTTATTTGCCGCTTCAACATTATCTTTAAATCCAACTATGGGGCTTTGCACACCAGCCTTTCTGCCAAAATCATCATCCCTATCTACATTTAAAATAAGGGTCCTCATAATGCCTCCATTTTAGATGATAACTATAAGCCGTATAATAAATCTGCTTTTTAAAGCCTTGTTTATTATTTCAAAAAATCTTTGGAATCAGCCTCCAAGGGGTTTTTTTCATGAATTTTCTATATTCATCTCCATATTGTCTTAGTAGAATTTTCTCCTCATCAAATATGCTCCAGATCATAATTGGAACTGCAATTATTGCTATTGCGAGTGCAACAATTGAATAAAAGAAAAACGCAAGTCCAAACCCGATAATTAGAAGAGAGGTGTAATGTGGATGTCTAATGTATTTGAATATTCCTCCAGTTACAAGCTGTCCATGAAAAGTTTTATGCCAATGAATCTCCCATTTGAAATATACAAATGTGCCAAGTAAAAAAATAACTACCCCTGTAACGGTGCTAAAGCGTACATCAATAGGGAGTTCAAAAACCTTATATATTGCAGTAAGAGGGCCAATCAATATCATAAGTAAAAGTGGGGAATAATGTACAATAAAAAGTGTACGTAACTCTTTAGGCGGTGCGTAATCTAAAACATCTTTAAGAAAACTTTTATGCAAGTTTTATGCCGCCTTGTCCAATTTGCATGTCGTGGGGCTTCAAAGAGTGGCTTGTATTTCTCATCTTCATTATGGACAGTTTTCGTCTATCCATCGTCGGGTCAACGCCTAAAAGAATCACCCCATCTGCAAGAAACTCTGAAATTCCATCCCTTGATAACATCGTTGAACCTAATGGGAGTTCTGAAGTTACAATGGACGTTGCTCTTGTGGTTTCCAATGCATTAAAGATGTACTGCAGATGAAGTCTTCGGACAGGCAAGTTACTACCTTGAGGATAATCCTCAGAAGAAATAATGTTTATATCTCTCTGACTTTCTGCAGCATTTAGACATATGGGCATCTCTGAAAGTGGTGTAATTGAATCAAGGACAATTCTGTTATATTCGCCTGACAAGATTTCGTTTGTCATCGTTTCATAAATGAGTTTCTTGTTAACATTTAGAAACAGAAATTTTGCAAGTTTTTGTTCTATTGCAGGTTGAAAATCAAATCCAATTTCTTTCGCCTGAATGAGAAGCCCCTCTACCTTTTTATCAAGGGTCAAAAACAGACATTTTTCTCCATGCTCAATCCCTTCATGGAGAAATTG
>JAYEJG010000118.1:0-2233 GCA_034660435.1 Thermoplasmatota archaeon | reverse complement strand
ATGGGGGGATAAGACACTTTCAATTTGTGCAAAATATGTAACAAAAGGACAAAAGAACTCATGTGTCGCAACTCCAGTTACAACGTCAAGTTGTTTTGATGATGTTTTAAAGGAAAATGATGTAAGGATAGTACACACAATGGTTGGTTCACCACTTGTTGCAAGGGCAATGATTGAAAACAATTGCATTTTTGGCGGAGAAGAAAATGGTGGACTTATTTTTCCAGAAATGCAACACACCAGAGATTCTTTAATGGCTATTGCAAAAATCTTAGAGATTATGGCAAAGGAGGAAAAAAAGCTTTCCGAGCTTGTTGAAGAAATTCCTAAATACTTTGTATGCAAAACAAAAATTTCTTGTCCAAATGAAAAAAAGAATTCTGTAATGAAAAACGTTCTTGACAAAGCAAAAGGCGTGGGTGAAATTATAAGTGTGGATAATACTGATGGCATAAAGCTATATGTTGAAGGTGGGTGGGTTCTTATGAGAGCATCAGGAACGGAACCTATTTTTAGGGTTTATGCTGAATCAAAAAATGAAAAGAAATCTCACGAACTCGCACAAAAATACAAAAAACTTGCAGAAGAACTAATTTCAGAAATTAATTTCTAGATATTTGATTTCAGCATTGGTACAAGTTCGACACCATTTTTAGATGAGAGGTTAAGTGCAAATTTTGTCCGGCCATGGCTTATCCCCCTCATTTTTATCACTTGGAATGTCCTTACCAGGTCTCCCATTCGTTCAATATCTGACAGGAAAAATATTCCATCGGCGATAAATTCTTCTATGTTGTATTGAGAATACATAAAGGATCGGGGCTTTATTTCTGAGGTCATAAGTGTAGTACACCTCATTACAGCGAGAGTTGCTCCGATTTTAAAAATAAAATCTCTAATCATTTCTCGTGTCTGAAGTCTATAGCAAAGTGATGTAATTGAATCAATTACAAGTCTTCTTGCACCAAGTTCTTTTGTTACATCTCTTATAACTTCAAAAAGTGCATTTGCTTCTTCGGCAGTATATCGTTCTGGACTTAATCCCAAGCGATCACTGATGCTCCATAAGTCTATTATACTTACTTTCCCTGTTTTTATTAGGTTTTCATCAAAGAAGTCATATTGTCTTTGATGTTTTTTTAATTTGTGAACCGGTTCAGAGGCAGTAAAAAAAACTCCTTTCTCGCCAGCAGTTACACCGTTAAATAAAAATTGCATGCAAAGAGTTGTTTTGCCAGTACCGCTAGCGCCTGACAATAAAACAGAACTTCCTATTGGTAACCCTCCACCAAGCTCTGCATCCAACTCTGTGATGCCAGTTTTGCATTTGGGCCTTATTGTCATTACTTCTCCTCTTTGCCTTCAAATTACTAAATAGGTTTCTTCTTTAAAACTATTTCACTTAAACAGAAATAAAAGGATATTTTCTTCGTTTTTGTCCTACTTCCTCCAACAAATATGCTATTTTTGTCTAGTGCTAACAGAATTTGGAGGAATTATAAAAGCGTTATGAACTATGGATGGATGTATCAATTTGTTGATTATTCTGATGGTCCCCATGGAAAAAACGACTTTGATGACTGGAGTAATATCGATCTTACACTTTTCCAAAATGAAAGGAATTTGCATTAAGATAACTTTCAAATGGTATCTATTTTCTCCCACAATACATTAATAATACCTTTATTATTCGATGATACAAATTTGTTGTTGGTGATGTTGTGACAAATGAAGATGAACTAACTAAATACATGGCGATAATTGAGCATTATAAGGAACAGATGAATGCAATGGAAATGCAAGCATCCTATGTACAGGCTGCAATAATGGATTATAGTAAGACAAAAGTGACGCTGGAACAGCTCGGTAAAGCAGAAAAAAATTCCGAAGTTTTGTTTCCTATGGGGGGTAGTACGTTTATTAATGGACAAATAAAGGACCCATCAAAAGTTTTATTTGATATTGGGGTAGGTGTCGTAACTGAAAAAACATCTGAAGATGCGATAAAACAAATTAATAAAAGAATTGAGGACTTACGGAAGACTCAAGGGCGATTGAATTCAATGATGCAGCAAATAGAAAATGAGGCTGCAGAGGTGTCGCAAAAGGCACAACGGATTATGGCTGAAGCTCAACAAGGGCAAAATCAGGTATAGATTATGTTCAAATTTTTAAAGAAAAAAATTAAAAAATTCGAAGATAAGTTAGAAGCAGAGCTTGAAGCAGAATTAAA
>JAYEJG010000117.1:0-2241 GCA_034660435.1 Thermoplasmatota archaeon | reverse complement strand
TCGCTTCTACCTTTAATTGTTGAATGTTTGACGTGGGTTCTACCGCATTCACAGACTTTTTCATCATAAATCTTTGCAATATCTCTAGTTCTGTAACGAAGTATAGGCATACCTTCCTTAGTAAGAGTTGTAAGAACAATTTCGCCGTCTTCTTCGGGTTCAACTGGTTCAAGAGTGTTTGGATCTAAAACCTCAATTAAGAAATGGTCCTCCCACAAATGTAAACCATCATGTTGGTCACAATCAGTAGAAACACCTGGCCCACACATTTCTGTTAAACCATAGATATCATGAACATCCATATCCCAAGCATCCTGAATTCTTTTTTTAAGACCTGAAGTAAACATTTCAGCGCCAAAAAGTCCATTTCTTACTTTGAGTTTTTTTAGATTAATTTCAAGATCTTGCGCTACTTGGAAAAGTCTCATTGCATAAGATGCCACTCCTGAGATAAATGTAGTTCCATAATATTCCATAAGTTTTAACTGTCTTTCAGATTGACCCATACCTGAAGGTATTACCATTGCACCAATTTTTTGCGCTCCATAATGAAAACCAAACGCTCCAGTAAAAGTGCCATATGGGATAGGATTTTGAAAAATATCTTTTTTTGTAAGGCCAGACATTGAGAGACATCTTGCCATGACTTCAGACCAAACATCTATATCGTGAGGAGTATAACAGGTTGTAACTGGAATACCCGTGGTTCCAGAGGATGCATGAAGTTCAATACAATTATCCAAGGACGTTGTCATCATACCAAAAGGTGCATTGTCTCTCAAATCATTTTTAGTTGTAAATGGAAGTTTTCTAACATCATCAAGAGTTTTGATATCATCGGGTTTAATGTTCAAATTATCAAATTTTTTCCTATAAAATGGGATAGAATTATATACATTATGAACAGTTTTTTTTAGTCGTTCTAGTTGGATTTTTTTAATTCGTTCATGGTTCATTCTCTCTGCTTTAGAGTTGAAACAAACATCCATACTTGTTACTCCAAGTACCGAGAAATAAACTATCTCTTATTAAATTTGTTCACCGGATACTAATAAGATATGACTTTACTTAATATATATAAGCAGAAAACACTATTTACTTATTGGAGGAGCTAAACATAGCAACCAAAAAACCATCTTTGCGTTCACTTACAGGAGACAAACTTGATGAGTTGGAAGAATATGCCTTACATAATGACGTTTTAAGAAAACTTGCATCCTGGATCAATAAATCAGAAATGTATCATGTTGTTTTCGAAAGATTTAGCAAACTCAGAGATCGTAAACTCTTAGAAGAAATAAGGCAACGTCCAACTCCTAATCATGTCGCGATTATTATGGATGGTAATCGTCGCTTCGCACAAAGCATAGGTCTCAGACCAACTGCAGGTCATCTACTTGGAGGCAATAGGCTGGAAGAGGTTTTAGATTGGTGTTTCGAATTAGGAATCAAAATACTTACAGTGTATGCATTTTCAACAGAAAACTTCAAACGAAGCAAAAAAGAAGTGAAACTATTGATGGATCTCTGTAAAAAAGAGATAGATAAGGCAAGAAAAGATTCACGCATTCATAAGAACCAGATAAGAATAAATGTAATTGGGCATATTGAATCGTTACCAAACGACATAAGAAAATCCGCAGAAAAACTCATGGAAAACACGAAGGAATACAATAAACATATCCTTAATATTGCACTAGCGTATGGTGGAAGAGAAGAAATAATACATGCGATACAACAAATCGCAGAAGATGTCAAAAATAGTCGTTTATCTGTTAATGAGATAGAGGAACAAACGGTGTCATCCTACCTTTATACAAACGGTTTACCAGACCCCGATCTTATTCTTAGAACCTCTGGGGAAGAAAGAATGTCAAACTTCTTATTATGGCAGCTTGCTTATTCAGAATTATATTTTTCCGATGTCTATTGGCCTGCATTCAGAAAAAGGGATTTTCTTAGAGCGATACAAACATATCAAAAACGTAAAAGAAAATACGGAAAATAAATCCAAGGCTAACAAACTATCTTTTTTCAATCTTTTCTTCTTCCACTTCTCTAGCTATATTTGCCAATTTTACAAACTGAAGATGGATAAAATACAAAATAAGCCCAGTTCCGATAAATATGATAGAAAGTGCAAAAATGGGGTCAAGATAATTTGAGTGTGCAAAGTTATAGATTAAACGTAAAAACCCATTTTCTTCTTGAGTCATGAACGTAGAGATGCCTTTGAAAATA
>JAYEJG010000116.1:0-11486 GCA_034660435.1 Thermoplasmatota archaeon | reverse complement strand
TCCCAGCAGAGTTCTTAAATGTAAGATTAAGGTACGATTCTTCACTGGCATTTCCACATTTGAACCAAACCTCCCAATATTTAATATTGCTATCAAGTTCGGATAAGCTATAATTCCAATATTGTGGGCTTCCCGAAGATCTAAGTTTTGTTTTGAATGATTTTGCAGTTGAATAATAATAACCTGAAACAACTTCAAAAATATTCCCAACCTTTCCATTACTTGTACTAAACCACGCCCGTCCAAGATATGATTGTGTTGCGCTTCCACCCGTATCATCATCCGAAAAATCTTCTGTTACATTCGATGGCGCCTCAAATGCAATAACACTGATATTTGTCGGATCATCATCATCTGTATCTCCATCGCCATCTTGGTCAATTCCATCGTCTATGTGCGGGTCATCTGTAAGTTCTGTTGCATCGTTTGTTCCATCCTCATTGCTATCCCAATAAACTTCTCCCTGGTTGGATATTACAGTACCATTTGTGACGTCTGGGTTTACAGTTACACTGAATTTTAGTACAACACTGCTTTCTTGTGGTATAGCCCCGTTCCAAGTTATTTTATTTTCTCCAGTGTTGTAGGCTATTGTACCTGAAGTTGCTGTGGCAGAATTGGTTACATATGTGGCGTTATCTGGTAGTATATCTTCAAATTCGTTTCCAGGGTTGTCACCTTGATTAGCGTTACCAATGTTACTAATAGTAACCGTGTATTCCATAGTGTCGTTGTATTCAAGGGGTTCACCGTTTAGATCTTGCATGTTTTTCCTTGCAATTATATCTGTTTTTGCATATCCTGAAAACATGAGGTTATCGATGAAAGCCGTGCTATCGAACTGATTGTCACCTGTATCTTTAATGCTAAATGTTACTGTGATTTGTTCGTTTGGTGAAACAGGGTGTTCTCTTGTTACTAGTGCTGTTGCACCTGCATCAGCTCCAGGTATTCGTGGCGTTGTATCTACCCAGTCGACACCTCCAGGGTATCCACTTCGAGCAAATATATCAAAACCTGTACCAGGCACATCGTTTGCGTTTAAAACAAAGTCTCCGCTGTTTACATCTATTATGTATGTTGTTGTACCTTGTGATGGTGAATTAACAGTAACTGTTATTTTATCATTAAACTGTGTGCCGACATATTCCGGGTATTCTGTGCTGAAAAATTGTATATCATAATAAAGGTAATGCATGTATGGTGGGACTTGTAATGTTAGTGTTAATGTTGCTTTATCTCTTGGATATCCATATCTATTTTTAAACCATGTTCCTCGTTCGTCTCCAGGGTTGAGACTATTTGTAGTAGCTGGTACAGCACCTGCGATTCCGGTGCCGAGTACGACAAAGGTAGAACCATCTGTGGGTGTCATAGTTCCTAGTGATGAGAGGATAATTTTTTGCCCGCATCCATCCCTATCTGTATCAGTGTATGACGAGCTTATCAGAGTAGATGAGTTTTCAAGAATTGCAAGTGCGAGATCTTCTCCGTCGTATGATCCTGCGTATGCTTTTTCTGATGGAAATATTAAGAATACAAAGAATATGATGAATATCAGAGATATGATTGTTAGGAGATTTTTATTAAATAGTTTTTTTACCATGTGTTATTATCCACCTCCACCATAGTTAACTATTTGTAGAGTGTTGGATTCTACAGGTGTTCCATCTCTAAGACCGTCATTTGGAAATACTATACATTGCCAGACGTTATTAAGGCTGGTTTCTTCTGAAACTATAACACTTTTATCTGAGTTTCCATCCTTTGTACATAGGTAATTTTGATATATTTGCTCCCTGGAGAGAACATGATCATATACTTGAAGTTCATCGATATAGCCAAACCAGAACCTGCTACTAGCAGATGCATGGCCAACTGTAAACCCTTCATGTGCCCCAAGTGCGTAGTTTCTATTACCAGTTTCTTGGCTTATGATTCCATTAATATAAAGTTCAATAGTTTTTTCACTTGCATCCCAAGAGGTAGCGATATGATACCATGTATCGCTGGTTAGGTTTTCAGTTCTAATTGCATATTTTGTTCCATCTTCGCATACTCCAACATGTATTTCGGTACCAAACTGAAAAATTTTAACAAAATTTTTGTTATCTTTACGTGCTTCTAATATCACTCTCCAATCATCACTAATACTGCTACTTTTTATCCATGTAGAAATTGTAAAATCATTACTGGAGAAGTCATTAAAAATACTTGGTAAATCCATTGAAATATAATCATTTGAACCATCAAAATAATATGCTCCACCAACTACTCCATCATTAGTCCATGTAGCACTATTAATAGTCCCATTGTGTTCATTGCCTGAATAATCTTTAACATTTGTAGTATTTTCACTATCAAAAGACATGAACAATTCAGTAAGTGAATCTCCATCAACGATCCATTTATATATGTAGGTAAGAGCGCTAACATCTGGAACAATGGTATAGTTAAAACATATTAGGTCTTCATCAATAGTATCGGTCATTAAGTTTGATATTAACATAGGTATCTCTGAAGGTAAAGAGGGTTCAGTTGCCTCCTCTGGTTTACCCTTTAAAATCCCATCAAAAATTATCTGTTCGCTACCTTCACTGTCATATCCATAAACCGTAACTCCGATACGATCTTCTTCAGAAGAAAGAATAATGTCTGTTGTTGGAATTTTATATTCTCCAAATTTCCATGGACTTTGTAAATTACTATATATTTTAGATTCGACCGTAGTTCCATTAACATACCAGATGTCAATTCTAAAAGAAGTAAGAGCTTCACCACCAATATGTTCAATTGTAATAAATCCCGCATCATTTACATATGTTTTCAATTCTACATTTGAATCCGCTACTGGTAATGGTAGGGGAAATACATACGCGTAAATTGGAATGAAAGCAAGCAGTGCGATTAAAACCAGTATTACCCCCCCAATTACTTCTGACACCGCATAATTACTACTAAACGAAATGTTTCTTTTCATCTCCCTATCCACATTTCTCTCTTTCTAATTTATGTTATATATATCTTCTGTGCCATTTTTGCATATTGTTAATATCATATTAAAACATGAATTTGAATACAAAAAATGAAATTAATACTAAAATAAATCCAAATCTAACTCCCGAGGATAGGTTTCCATCCATCATGAATCCCCCAAGAAGCCCACCGCCAACACTTTGCACTACCACGAACGACAGAAAAGTATTTTTTAGCATCTCTTGGTCAACCTGGGCAAATTGCATACCTCCAACGCTTTGTCCCACCATCTGGTCCTGTAAATCAAAAATTGCCTGGAAAATTGTCTTATCAATAATTAGTATGACCGCCAAAAAAACAAAAAAACTGATGAAAATAACAATGGCATACATTGACATCTCTGCTTGTCTTTGCTGTTCGACAAGTTTGGTTTGATCAAGTTCTTTTGCTGCCGCTTCAAAAACGGCAGAGGTGTTTCCCCCAATAGCAAGTGCTTTATTTACTGTTATTACCATTCGTTTGACTGAGTCGGCTCCAAGCCTTTTTGCAAAATTATTTAATGAGTCTTCGACAGATATGCCCCAGGAAAGTTGAGAAGACATTCTGCGCAGTTCTTTTGTGAGCCGTCCATGATCTCCTCTTGCTGCAGAAATTATGGCATCAAAAATAGTCATCCCTGAAGCAGTTGAACTGCTTATTTCTCTTAAGAGATCTGGTAATCGCCCCTCTATTTGTCTTTTCTTTTTAAGTTTGAAAGAGTTATAGAATCCAGTGGGCCCAATGGCTAAAAGCAATCCAAATATTATGAAGTCGACACCTGAAAAAAAACTACCGGAGAGATCAATTATACCCAACAATGCTAAGGCGCCAAATAAAAACAAAACAGCGGAAAGACCAACAGATATTCCTGCTATTACCAGTATGCTTTTATCTCGTTCGTAGATTTTTTTTACGTTATAGTTTTTGTGTTTAAAGATGGGTTTCATATCGATTCACCCATACCTGACTTCATCATTACATAAAACCCAACATATGATAGAGGTAATATCACAAGTGAAATCATTCCCAGAAATACAAAGTCAACTCCTCCACTAGTCATACCCATTGTTGAAATGATTATTACAAGAAACAGTGGGAATGCAATTACTGTTACAACAAAACTTTCTGCCATTATTGCAAGGGATTCTAAACTTCTTTTCCGGTCAATAAGGTCTGTTTGCATATATTTATCGACACATCTTTCGAAATAAGGTTCCAGTTTACTTCCAGACTGTATTACTCCAAGCATTCCCTGGATGAAATCCTTGAATTTATCAGATGGTGATATTTTTATTGCATGTTTTAGTGCAGTAATTGTATCAATACCCATCATATCCAGTTCCATTGTGATTTTCTTTGCTTCTTTTTGAATTTCCCCGTATAGTTCTACTTCAGAAAGAGCCTCAAATATTTCGGCAGGCGAAGTTCCTGCAACTGACATAGTATTTATAAAATTTGCAGCATATGGTAAGTATCTGTCAATTTTTTTCCCTCTTGACTTTGCTTTAGATGTCGGGGTGACAATATAATATAAACCAATTCCCATGGGAATTAACGAAGAAAATGCTAGAATAAAAAGTGATGTTATTTCATTTGGAATAATAAGATAAAATATAATTGTAGAGGTAAATACTGCGATAAAACCAAGTAGCATATTCATTAAAACCATTGAGTAGTATTCTTGGTAAACCATTGCGATATCTGCTTTTTCTAAAAGCATATTTCTACTTGTTTCACTGATGTCAAACCTTTCAAAAGTATTTGCGAATAATCGTCTACAAAACCGTGTATATTTTGTAGACTTCACTTTTCCAGCTCCGCCCTTGCTTTTTCTAGCAATTCTTCGGGGCATTTCCTGTAATCTGTGACGACTCTCCCGACATCTCTGTAATCCCGTATGTCGCTTTTTATCATCCAACTAATGATTAATTTTCTGTTTTCCAGTTCTTGTTTTAATTGCTCTTCACTCCAATTATTCTGCAATCTTATGCTATTTAGGATTTTACTTACACCGTTGTTTTTAAACCTGTCGTCGGTCTTCGAAACCCATCTAAAAGGTTCCATAAAAATTAATTGATTTGTATCTGGATCAAGTTTTATTACTTCAGTAATGCTTGTCATTCTTCTTGCTGCTTTACCACCAATATTTATTACATTTTGAAATACTATAAGGTCTAAAGAAGTAAGCAATGCTCTTGGAAGTTCTATAGGCGGGTTTTCCAGTCTTTGTATTAGGGTGTGGATGCCACTTGCATGGACTGTTGCATAAGCAGTATGGCCTGTTGCCATTGCTTGGAACAAGTTATATGCTTCTTTTCCTCTTACTTCACCAACCATTACAACCTTTGGTCTTTGTCTTAATGCTGCTCTTACGAGATCAAACATATCGATATCTTTTCCAGTTTTGTCATCCGCTGCTGAGAATCCCTTTCTCGTTGTTCCTGCAATCCAGTTTTTATGTGGTAAATTGATTTCTCTAGTGTCTTCTATTGTAACAATCTTGTGTTGGGCTGGAATAAAAAGGGATAATGCATTGAGAGCTGTTGTTTTTCCAGATGCGGTCCCACCGCAAAATAGTATAGAGGCACCGTTTTCTATTGCCGTCCAGAAATATGCAGCCATATCTGGTGAAAATGACTTGAAATTAAGTAAATCAATAGGGGTCAAAGGGTTTTCTTTAAATTTACGAATTGTAAAGGTTGCGCCTTGCGTCACAGTTTTTCCAAGAGTCGTTTGAAGTCTAGAACCATCTGGATGTTTTCCGTCGACAATTGGAGAAAAAATCGATATTTGTTTGTTGCAAATTTGTGAAAGCCTGACAACAAAAGAATTCAATTCCTCAGCATTTTCAAACTGTATATTTGTCGTGATCTCGTCGTATTTTTTATGATAAAGAAAGATTGGAACATGATGCCCGTCACAGGATATGTCTTCTATTCCCTCGTCTTCCATCACTATGTCAATTTTTCCATATCCTAGAAATTCTCTAAACAAATGGTAAAAAATTTTGTCCTTGGTTTTTCTTTCTTCTTTAGTAAGTTTTCTCTTTTTAAAGCTATGTTCAGATTTGCTTTTGTCTTTTTTTGGTTTTTTAATCTTTTTTAGATTTAAATGGAATTTACCCGACTCTTTTTCTTCATTTTTTTCTTTAGGAATAAATTTAATGTCATTGTCGATAATAATTTGCTCCAGTGTATCTTCTAGATATTTCTTTTTTTCTTCTTCGTCCATATCTGCAACATTTTGATCTGCAAGCATTTTGAACAGGCGAGTAAGTTCATTTTTTATTCCTGTTTCCCCTTCATTTAAGATAGGTTCTGAAACTTCGTATAAATACTCATTAATGCCATTATCAAAAATTATCCTTCTTGACGCAAGTCCTTTCCATCCAAAACTGCCCCGCTCCTCTATTATTTCCTTTCCTTCTGCACCTTTCTTCTTAACTCCTTTGTAAATCTCTACAGCTTGTTTTTGTATATTTTTTTCTTTCGAAGTTGGTTCAATGCTTTCTAACTCATTTCTCCTTTGTCTTGCTTTTGCTAGTAGACCAGATGTTTGGGCAGCGGCGTTATCACTAGCCAAATCTACTGAACTATTTTCTAGATCCAATTCTTGTTTTTTCTGTTGTGCCTTTTCCAAGAGTCCCATTAAACTCACTTAACTTTGTATTTATTCATTACTTTCTCATACAATTCAAAATCCTTCGATTGAGCAAATTCATTAATTACTTCTCCAGGAAGTTTTTCCAAAAGCTCGTCAGCAATCCTTAAAAATTCAATAATGTCCTCATCCAAAACCGGGTTTTCTTCTGTTGCTTGTTTTTTACCCGCTCTTGGTTTTGAAGAAATTTCTTTTTTATCTCTTCTTTTTTTCTTGTCCTTTTTTAATTTTTTAAGTTCTGATTTCATTCTTAGCTTTTCTTCTTTTAAAGCTTTTTTCCCCTCAGCATTCTTCTCTTTTTCCTTAATTCTTAACTTTCTTGCAAGTTCTCTTTCCTTCTTTAAAGCCTTCTTTGCTTTTTGTTCAAGTTCTAATCTTTTTATTTTTTCCTGTTTTTGCTCTTTCCACTTATTGGTTTTTATTTCGTTTTGCTTCTCTGCTTTTTGTATTTTTTTGTTACTTCTTGAAATTCTTTGTTTATGTTGTGAATGACCGGATCCAGTTTTGTTTTCCTTGCGATCTGTTTTTTTTCCAATTTTAATTTTTGCATTTGCCACATTTATGGGCTCGCTCGGATGTTCTTTCATTCTATTTGCAAAGTCTTCATTGCTGTTCGTTAATTCATTTCTTAAATTTGTTTCAAAACCAAGTGAAATAGATTCGGGGGAAATCATTTTCAAATTATCTTCAATGTAAAAATTTGGCGTTTCGGGTCTTTTGCCATAAGGTTCCCGTGCTTCTACAATTTGTTCTAGATTGCTGCTGTTATTTTGGCCGGGTATATTATTTAGCCTTCTTTCACTCTCTTGCTTTTTTAACACTTCGTCTATTTCTTCTACAACTTTTAAATGAAAATCTATTTTGCTTCTTTCAGAAAAGGGGTGACGATTAAATCTTATTTTCCTTCTTGTATTTCTATTTGGCATTCTTCCCAAATCTCCTAATGATTTAGTAGATGCACTAATAACCAATTACTTTATATGCATCCCAGTTTTCCAATATATGTAAGAAATTATGATTCTAATAAACGTTTCTATTAAGTTATTTTAAAAACTAAGTTATAAACTAATACTTGTTATAGAATAACGTGTATAGGGGTAGAAGAGAAAGTGGCAAGGGTTGGAACGAAATATATGGAAAGAATAGAGTTATTCGATGAAAAAACAGGAGAAGTAGTAAGATCAATCCGTTTCCGTAATTCAAAGGCGTTTGACAATTTTTTAAAAGATTTCAAGGCAATGAGATACCCAGGTTACGGTTGGAGATATAAAGATAAAAAGAAGGAAAAATATGAATAAACACCTCTTGATAGTTTGAGGGAGAAATCGTAACTACAAAGTATTAGCAGGGCATTCTTGGAAATTTGAATTGTGTTTTATGGATGAATATGGGGATAAAGAATCTAAGAAACGGGGAAAGCATGGATTTTCATTTTTCAAAAGACAGGCAAGCAAAATTGTTTGAGGAGAGATAAATTCTCCTATATTATTTTTTATCGGGTGCTTAAAGTTTTACCGGGATTCGGCATATTCCAAAATATACCGGGATTCCCGGTAAAATATAAAGATTTATAAATAATGGATACTTTATGGCATGCATGAGGATACATTTACCGAACAGTGCATTTTTAGGGAATATAGACCCCTTTTTGCGAACTTTTGATAATTCTAACCCCACAAAATTAGAAATTACTGCAAATAAAAAATGGATTTCAATACACCCTGTTGTTTTGTCAATGATTGCAGCTTTGGGTTTAACCGTCAAATCATCAGATATACAATGTGAAAAACTTGAAGCAAAATCCAAGCACTATCTTGAGAGAATGGGCCTCTTTAGATTTTTAAACATAGAATCTGAAATTGTAATAAAAGAGCATGAGCCCGCTGGACGTTTTATTCCTTTGATAAAAATAGACAATTCTGAAGAACTAACAAAATTTATTACGAATATGATTCCATTACTGCATCTGGAATCTAAGCAAGCTGAACCCATTAAATATATTATCAGCGAGTTGGTTAGAAATGTTCTTGAACATTCCCGTTCGAAATATGGTGCTGTCGTATCAGCTCAATATTATAAGAAGAGTAATACAATTAGAATGGGGATTGTCGACACAGGTGTTGGCATTAAAAGTACCATAAATATGTCACATGATGTACCTACAGATTTGGAAGCCATTAGACTGGCACAAATCCCGGGAATTACTGGAGAAACAAGGCGCGAAGGTGGAACTGAACTCAATGCAGGTGCAGGATTATTCTTCATAAGATCAATAGCAAAAGTAAATAGGGATTTCTTCATGATTTATAGTGGAGATGCAATGTATAAATTATTAAAAAGCAAACCAGATTCAAAACGCATCAAGTTGCATGCCGATCCTTTCAAAGATAGGCATTCTAAAGGAGAAAAGTTTCCGTTCTGGAAAGGAACTGTTGTAGGAATTGACATATCTTTAGATTCAATAGAAGAATTCTCAACTCTTTTAGACCTCATCAGAGATACTTATATCAAAACAATCAGGGAACGAAGAAAAGCAAGATATCGGAGACCAAGATTTATATGATTGAAATAAAACTGTTTCCAGTTGTTGGTAGTTTTGCTGAGAATAAAGATGTTGCTAGAGACGTCAGACTTAAAAAAATTACTCCTGTTCTTAAAGACAAACAAGAGATAACGCTGGATTTTGAGGGCATTGATTCAGCAACACAATCGTTCATCCATGCTCTAATTAGTGATTTAATTAGAAAGTATGGCATAAACGTATTGGATGAAATTTATTTTAAGAACTGTAACGAAACTGTGAAAAAAATAATAAATATTGTTGTAGATTATATGCAAGAAAGAGAATAAATTATTCTTTCTTATTTAATATTTGCAGTACATCGGATCACTAGAAACTTAAGACCAATCGGAACTCATATTAGAAGATGTCGGGTGTAGGCCGTAAGCCCCTTTGCAACAGGAGAAAAACAGGCTTTTTTCTATTTTTATAAGACAGAAGTAACAACAGATCTAATTAGTAAAAATAAGTAGAAAACCTTATATACGTAAAAATACATATATTACTTAAGGTAATAATTATGACAAATATGACTCTTGCAATACCTGAAGAACTTCATCAAATAATTAAAAAACACAAGGAAATTAAATGGACTGAAATAGCCAGGCAAGCCATGTGGGAGCAAGCGCGAAAACTTGAACTCATGGATAATCTTCTTTCAAAAAGTGAATTAACAGAAAAAGATGCTCTTGAAATTGGAAGGAAAATCAAACGTGAAATAGCAAAAAAACATGGTTTGATTTGATGAGATTAGTAATAGATACTAGTAGCATAATTTCGGCTCTTATTAAAAATGGAATTTCGAGAAGAATCATTGTTTCTCCGGCAATTCAATTTATTACACCAGATCATTCCTTGAAAGAAATTTCGAAATATAAGGAATTGATATGTCAAAAGGCTAAAATTAACTCTAATGAATTTGACATCATTCTTAATTTATTATTTGAAAAGATTACAATTATACCAAAAGAAGAATATGAAGAATTTTTTAATGCTGCAAAAACACTTATTGACGATATAAATGATGTACCATTTATTGCTCTATGTCTTGCTTCAAAAGCTGATGGCATCTGGAGCGATGACACTCATTTTAAAACAAGGAAAGAAATAACAATTCATCGTACAAGAGAATTTGCTCTTGCATTTAAGTCTCGAAAAAAATAATATTAATTAGTGCCGGGTGTAGGCCGTAAGCCCCTTTATCCCTCCAAGAAAAACAAAAAATTTGGAATTTTAGAAGACGTAATTATTTTCTTTTGTAACCAAACTTTTTATCATATGTTGGATGATCTATCACATCAAGAACAAATGCAATAATTTCTATTTTTGATTCACCATCAGTCAAAGTATAAAGCATCCTCCAAAAATTAGGAAGTTCTACCCTAAACAAGTTAGCTATGCCATATTTATCTTTATACTCTTGAGGAATTAGTCTCTTAGCAATCGGGTTACCATAATGAGGGTTGGCTTTAATCAATTCCACTTTTTTATTGATTGCATTAAGTATTGCTTGATCTGTCTTTGATTTTGGTGCTTCTTCATTCAAATGCTTATAGACTTCTTCGGCGTCTGGCGAAAGAATAACTCGTACTTTTTTCATAATTCAAGACCTTCAGAAATTGCTTTACGTAGTCGTGGATTGGTATTATGTATCCAAGTTATACCCTTTAATGTCACCGCAATTTTGTTACTATATTCAAGATATAAAAGGATGATCTTTAACGTATTGTGATTTACTTGTTTGGGAAGTATCTTCTTTAGTTTGGCGATAGTAATTACACTTTCATCCATGTTTTTTAACGTATCTTCTACCATGAGGACAGTATTTAAAGTGGGAGAATGCTCTAGTTTGTGGTCTTGAATCGACATTGACATATTAATCACCAATTGTTATTAACTAATAACTATATGTTATCAACTAATATTTATACATTTCGGTGAAATTCTGTAATGCCTGACAATATTTATAATAAAATGTGCTGGGTGTAGGCCATAAGCCTCCTTACAACACCTTTTATCTTATTTTTTATAAATTTTGAATACAGAAGCTGCATAAATTTAAATATATTACATTTAATATTAGTTATGTGATATTTATGAGAAAATTTTGTAAAAGTACGGTAGCAGCATTAACGATCTTTTTATTCATTGCAGCATCTTTAACAGGATCTGCATACAACATTGAATTAACAGACGAAACAGGAGACGATGATATGTATCTTGTATCGTTAGGTCCACATATTATAATTCC
>JAYEJG010000115.1:0-2288 GCA_034660435.1 Thermoplasmatota archaeon | reverse complement strand
TCAGATTATGATGGTTTTGGCAGCAATCTTTTGTCTGATCACTCAACATTATTCTTAATGTTTTCAAATATAGTACTGATTATTTTTGCTTTATTTGAAAACTGGAATATTCTAACTATAATGTTTATTTACTGGTGCCAAAGCATCATAATCGGTTTTTTTACTTTTTTAAAAATGTTGACTCTTAAAGATTTTTCAACAGAAGGAATAAACAACAACACAATGCCTCCAACCACTGGTTCAAAGATATTTATGTCATTCTTTTTCCTTATTCATTATGGAATGTTTCACTTCGGATAGTTTACTTTTTTGATTAGCGGCGCTTTTTTCGCATCTGGTTTAAAACTAGAGCCTCTTGACATGTCCATCCTCCTCGTTATTGGAGTTTTTTTTGTAAATCATCTTTTTTCATTTTTATATAACAGAAATAAGGATGCAAACAAAAAGCCAAATATAGGAAAGATAATGTTTTTTCCTTACATAAGAATCATACCAATGCATCTAACAATCATCTTTGGTGGTGGATTTATATTGGCTGGAGGAAACGCTCAAGCCGTGCTTCTTTTCTTCCTTTTACTAAAAACTTTTGCTGATGTAGCAATGCATTCGGTCGAACATAGAGAATCCATTGCAAATCAAATGAAAATAGAGATTGATAAAATAAATTATTCGCCTGGAGAAAACATTAGAGGCAAACTTGTTTTAAGTTTAAATAGACCCATAAAAGCAAGATCTCTGTCTATATCTTTTGTTGCCGAGAAAAATGTTGTTGCAGGACCAGGAGATAGTAGTAGGGCTAGAAAATATGAAGTACATAAAAGGGAGATTACAATTGATGAACAAGAATATTCTAATAATACTTATTCTTTTGATTTTCAAATCCCTTCGAATATCCTTGAAAAAATAAACAATGTTGAAATCGATCCAAATTTGCTTAGAGCTAAAGAACATGCAAAAAAACACCCAAGATGGAGTCGTCATATGTACAGAGAATTTGATTCGATTTATATTCAAGCAATTTTTGATGTACCATTTGGTTTTAATATTACAAATAAAAAAGAAATAGCGATTTCTTAAAATGTGTATTATTATTTCATTACTGTTTTTATGAAACTATCTATGTTTTGCTCTCCGTCCACTATTTTTTCCTTTTTCATTTTAAGTGCAAGTAGTTCATTTATTGGTTTCATGTCATGTTTTTTCAATTCGTTTTTAACCATTATGCCTGCTTTTGATTGTTTTATCGTTTCTCTCCTGCAAGTGACGAAGATACCTGCATTTTTACCTTTGCTGTTCTGTGCTTTTTCGAGAAATGACTTAATGTATGGCGAAGGGCTGCCGGCCCAGACTGGACATCCAAATAGAATCGTATCAAATTTTTTTAAATCATATTTTGTGTTTTTTATCGGGAGTTCTCTTTCTTTTATTGCAGATATGCATGCTTTAAAAAATCCTGGATTCTTGACCGCTTTTACTTCCAGCAGGTCAACATCTGCATTTTTATCACTCAACTGTTTTTCTAAAAGTTTTGCGATAGACCTTGTGTTACCCGTCCTTGAATAATAGATTATACAGATTTTCATGTAACTTTTTCCTCCATTTTTCCAATCATTAAACTATATTAAATATTTAAACATAACAGGGATCGTGTTTTACTATGGAAAAAATGAAAGTTGCAATGTATTACAATAACAATGACGTTCGCGTAGAAGAAATGTCGGTACCGGAGATAAATGACGATGAACTACTTGTAAAGGTGATTGCAAGTGGCATTTGTGGTAGCGACGTTATGGAATGGTACCGTATTAAAAAAGCACCACTTGTACTAGGGCACGAAATGACGGGAGATATCACTAAAGCAGGTAAGAATGTTAAAAAATTCAAAACAGGTGATCGCGTATTTGTAACCCATCATGTTCCATGTAATGAATGCAAATATTGTCTAAATGACCAACATACTCTTTGTGATACGCTTCATTCAACAAAGTTTTATCCCGGTGGTTTTGCCCAGTACCTTCGCGTTCCAAAAATAAACATTGATCGAGGTACGTTTCTATTACCTAAAGAAATGAGTTATGATGAAGGAACATTTATCGAACCGCTTGCATGTGTTGTACGCGGTTTTAGAACTGCAGGATTCAAACCAGGCAGCAGTATCCTCGTTCTTGGAAGTGGCATGGCCGGACTTTTAAATATTAAACTTGCAAAAGCACAGGGTGCAAGTAGGATTTTTGCAACAGATATTGATGAGTACAGACTAAAACTTGCAAAAAAAATGGGTGCAGACG
>JAYEJG010000114.1:0-2294 GCA_034660435.1 Thermoplasmatota archaeon | reverse complement strand
TAAGTTTTACAACTAAAGCATAAGGAATATTTGCAAATTTTCGGGCAAATAGTTTTCCCATTTTTAATGTACAAAAATAAGACAGGGTCCCTCCAAAAAGAAGCGCAATTAAAAGATATGACAGAGTTGTTGGCATAAAAATATTTGTCCATTCATCAATTGCAATGAGGTCCATCACTGCAAGTGTCGCGCCACTTCTTGATCTGAGGATTATATACATTACAACTACGACAAAAAAAGCACATGCCGTATTTACTGCAGAAAGCGTTATTATCGTCTGTTTTTTATCTGATTCTCCTCGTATATTCATTGCAAGAATGGTACCTGTCGCAGAAGTTATCCCAGGAATAATAGAAACAAGAATACCCCCAATGCATCCTGTAATAACCGACAGTATGGATGATTTTTTTGTTTTTTTATCAAGTTTTGGCTCCTCGATTTTTTGTTTTGGAATGGTGGGGTTTGTCATAAGTGAAGTGAGGAGGGTTGGCGTGCCAAAAAGACCTGAAAGCGCCGGGAAAAGAATCGGAGATGAAAAACCAATAGGGGAACTAACCGGGACTTCAAAAATCACGAGACCAAAAATTCCTGATAAAGCAAACACGAATGTTGCAAAAAACATTCCTACAATTGCAGGTTTTATTCCTTTTTTACCAAAGTCATCAATCTTTCCTTTCTCTGTTCCTATCATAAGAATTGATATTGCAATCAAAACAAAAAGCATGATTTCACGAAGTACTTGATAAAACATTATTGGTTGCCCTATGATGAACCGGATGGGCAATATCAACAGAAAGCAAAAGACGATTGCTCCATAACTTCCTAAAGCAGATAAGGCAACTGCTTCATATCCCTTACCTTCCAAGAGCAAAGAATGCGCTGGAAGAACGGACAGCGCTGTATCTGGATCGGGAGCCCCCAAAAAAGTTGAAGGGATACAGTCATGAAACGTGTGACTTAAAGAGCAGGAGATTATAAAAACACTTATCAAAATAAAGATAAATTGTTCCGAAATTCCATATGAGAATAATGGGCTGCAAATAGTAATGATTACTGCTGAAGCGGACAAGAGAACCAACGCGACATTGTTTACATGAAGGCCTGGTAAAAGTCCTGTTATGACGCCCATCATAACGCCAAAAAAGCAAAATAATATTACAAGGAAAAATTCTAACATCTAAGATTCTCCGATTAAAATTTCGTGAGTTGGCTCAGTTACTAAAATGTTGTACCTGAACTCTTCTGTATTAAATTCAAACTTCCCAAAAATAGTGATTTTTTGACCGGGTTGCAAGGAATTATACATATATGGGTCGTAAAATATGATGATTTTATATTCTTCATCCAAGTCTGTCAAATAGAGATACGTGTCGTATAACGAGTCAAGATAACCCGCGACGTTGACATTAAGGCCACTATATCTTTCAGGACTTAGTGAAAGTTGCCATAGGGGAATCGAAATGTTTTTCCATTTTTCAATGACTTCTATGAATTTTTCGTTGTCAACAACAATTTCCCATCCCTCCCCAAATTTTTGTACGTTGCCTGTGGCCCGAATTCTATCCCCATATTCAACATCTGCTACCCCCTCAAGAAAAACAGCCGCGCTGGAATTGTTGTCCCTAATTGTTATAATCTGGCTTCCATAACTTGTAAAACTGTATTTTGTAACAGTCCCATCAACAATTACTTCTTTTCCGTCATAGTTTGATATATCAGATATCTCTATTACGGTGGGTTGGGCGAGAATTGATAAGAAATAAAGTACGGCAATTCCAGAAATTGAAAATATTAAGGAATAGTGTTTAAGTTTCATCACTAATCCCATTTAAATCAGATGATTATTATTTAAATCTTGGTGTTAAAACAATTGGGACAGTTTTAAATATAAGATTTGCATCTTGACTTTTGACTGAAGTTCTTTAATCTAGTATCGGTTCTGTTCAGAGGGAGTGTAATGAAGGGTAAAGAGATTATATTAAAAGTTTCAGAGGCTTTTCAACAAGATGTTGGCTATGGGAGAGCAAGAATTGATCATCAAACACGAATTGAATTAGACCTGTCCATTGGAGACATTATTGAAATCGAGGGTACCAAAAACACTGCAGCAATCGTCTGGAGAGCACATCCAACAGATGAAGGGAAGGGAATTCTTAGAATAGACAACCTAACAAGAAAAAATGCAGGCGCAAGCCTTGGCGATAGGGTGAAAATCCGGCGGGCTGAAATCAATGAGGCGAAGAAACTTTCGCTTGCTCCTTTAATTTCAAAGGGCCAACAAATACAATTCGGAA
>JAYEJG010000113.1:0-2296 GCA_034660435.1 Thermoplasmatota archaeon | reverse complement strand
AGATAAATAGCAGCTCCAACTACAATATATCTTATCGATGGTCAACATAAACACTGGCATGTATTTTTTAGCATAATCTTTATTAAGAAAATCAGGCATTGGTTTTTAGTTTTCAACAATAGAGTATTTGGAGAGAAGTGTGTTGAGTATGGATTTAGATTTTATTAAAAAACTCGTTAAGTCGAATAGTACGAAAATAGTTATGCTTGTTATGGATGGAGTTGGCGGTCTTCCCCAAAAAATCGGCGGTTTGACCGAGCTCGAAACAGCACATACTCCAAACCTAGACTTGCTAGCATCCAAGAGTATTTGTGGATTGCAAACACCAGTTGGATCGGGCATAACTCCCGGCAGCGGTCCAGGACATCTTGGCATATTTGGATATAACCCTGCCAAGTATCAAGTTGGGCGAGGGACGCTTGCAGCACTAGGCATAGGTTTTGACCTGCGACCAGAAGATGTAGCAGCACGAGGAAACTTTTGCACCATTGATGAAAACGGAAATGTCCTAGATAGACGAGCAGGACGTATTCCCACAGAAAAAAACCAAGAACTATGTAATATTCTTAGAGAAATTAAAATACCAGGTGTGGAAGTCTTTGTTGAAACAGTAAAAGAACACCGATGCTTACTAGTTCTAAGGGGAGACGGACTCTCAGGAAATCTTATTGACACTGATCCGCAAATGATTGGTAAACAGCCCTTGCAACCAAAGTCATTATCACCTGATGGGCAAAAAACAGTAGATTTGGTAAATCAGTTCTTAGAGCAAGCAAAAAACGTTCTTGCAGATCAACATCCAGCAAACATGATACTTTTACGTGGTTTTTCTAAAAAACCAAACTGGCCCACTTTTGAAGATTCCTTTGGGTTGAAAAGTGCAGCGATAGCAGCATATCCAATGTATAGAGGATTGGCAAAACTGTTAGGTATGAGTATATTGGAAACTGGCACCACGATACAAGATGAGTTTACAACATTAGAAAAAAACTGGGACGATTATGATTTCTTCTACTTGCACGTAAAGAAAACTGATAGCTATGGTGAAGACGGCGATTTTGATAAAAAAGTATCAATTATTGAAGAAACGGATAGGGAAATACCACGATTACTAAATTTAAATCCTGATGTAATAATGGTAACAGGAGATCACTCTACACCAGCACTAATGAAAGCACATAGCTGGCATCCAGTACCAGTATTGTTATATTCCAAGTATTGTCGCGCCGATAGGGTTGAAAAATTCGGAGAAAGAAACTGTATAACTGGCGGTCTTGGTCCGCGATTCCCTGCAGAAGATTTAATGCCTCTTGCCCTTGCTAATGCAAAACGGCTTGGAAAATTCGGGGCATGAAAAAAGTTGGATTACACTTCATAAAGAGGATAATATTTGTCTTTTAGATAATCCACGAAGACTCTAGAGTTTAACCCTTCCCCGCATGTCTTTTTTATTATCTCATCAGCCATGTACATTCTACCATGCTTGTGTATATTCTCATTCAACCATGAAACAATATTTTTAAAGTCAGCATTTCTAATTTCAGAATGAAGATTTCCATTTACCTCTGAAAGTTTCTTAAATAGTTGTGAAGAATAAATTGTCCCTAGTGCATAAGTAGGAAAATACCCTATGCTTCCGCCACTCCAGTGCATATCTTGTAAAACGCCTTCAACATCATTTTGTGGAACAACTCCGAGCGTTTCATCCATTTTTTGATCCCAAATTTCAGGAAGTTCAGAAACACTAATCGTTTCATCCATGAGTCCTACTTCAATTTCAAAACGTAAAATAACATGAAGACAATAGGTAAGTTCATCTGCTTCAACTCTAATTAGAGAGGGCTCAACTCTATTTACAATTTTGTACCAACTATCAAAATCAGTATTTGAAAACTGTTCAGGCGCCGTTTCAACAAACTTTGGGTAGAAGTATTCCCAAAATGGCCTACTTTTTGCAACCATATTTTCCCAGAATCTTGACTGAGATTCATGAAGACCCAAAGAAGGCGAGTCAGAAATTACTGTATTTTGGTATTCTCCTTTTGGCATTCCAAGTTCATATAAGGCATGTCCAGCCTCATGAATTGTTGATCCGAATGCAAAAAGAGGATCGTTTCTTGAATAATTTGTTGTAATTCGTACATCATCATTTCCTATAGATGTTGTAAATGGATGAGTCGAAACGTCAGTTCTTGCTCGATCTTTTGAAAGAAGCATTTTTTCTATTGCAAGATTGCATAGTTTCTTTTGTTGATCTGCTGAAAACTTTGTATCTACCTTTCCTTGATTTTGATAT
>JAYEJG010000112.1:0-2312 GCA_034660435.1 Thermoplasmatota archaeon | reverse complement strand
ATTTGGTTTTGACAGATCGGTTTCCCCAATAGATGAAGGAAATCATTTTAACAAAATAATGATCTGCAGAGAATGGTGGTACTATACGGCAGTTTTTACAGAAGGAGATCTCTCTGGCTGGACTTTATCTGTTAGTTTTAATCATATGGCAAGAGGAGATTTATTTGGAATAAACAAACCTGACATGATGGTAGTAACACTCCATGGCCCCAATGGAGAAGAATATGGCGGCATAATAAACAAAGAACGAGGGCTTGGACTGATTAGACAGCCTACATTGCAAGCCAGTTCGCCGGGAGTGAGTGTAACGTTTGAGAATTCGTGGGTTGAAGGAGAATTCCCAGAATGGCACGTCCACATAGAGGATGGCGACATTGACAAAAATCACGATATTAAAATTGACTTGAGATATTTTGCACCTTCAAATCCAATTTGGACATTTGGCGATAGATCATTTCAAAAATCAAAGAGCAATCTCGCAAGCTATGTCTTCATGGGCTGTAATGTAACAGGAACAATTAAAATCGACGGAAATCAGTATAAAGTTAGAGGTGCAGGCCACCATGAACATACTTGGTCCCCAGGGATTATAACAAAGGGAGTCGTAAAAGAGTGGGACTGGTGCTATGCAACACTTGAGAATGGATGGAATGTATACTTCAGCAATTATAAATCAAGACATGTACTTTCGGATAGCAAAAAGACAACATACAATCCATCTGGAACTCTATATATCACAACAGATGATGGAGAAACAATTACGCTTCTTGACAACATCGATGTAACAGTTACAAAATCAAATAGCAAAGATGACAAAGTACTTTTGCATGTTCAAATGCCCTCAAAGATAAGCGTGGATGCAAAACCGAGTATCTTCCAACCACTTATCAAGCCGTGTGACATGAATCTTGAACTAGAAATTGAAATTGATAATGCATATAGTAGAGTATGGAAACTTCCCACCTATGTTGGAATGAAGATTGGGAGAAGTGCAGTTTCAAGTAAACTTTCCTGGACTGATGACGATGGTGAAAAACAGGAAGTTGAACTTGCAGGCATTGGATCTATTTGGAGTATGAGGTCTCTTCTATAGTTATTTAACTTTTACTATTCCTTTATCTGCATCTAGAATTATTTTATCCCCATCTTTGATTTTTTTGATACCAATTCCATCGACACAAGGAACCCCGGCCAGTATCACCCCTGTTGCAACAATAGTTTCTGTTTCTTTGTTGATGATGCCTGCTGGCCCTACGCCATTCTTTGCAAGACCATAAATAACATAACTTCCAACAGTTGAACCTTTGCCACAAGGAAAAACAAGTATCTTACCTGTTACACATTTTCCTTCGAGTGGATGACCTTTTTCAATGACAATACCTGTTTTAATGTCTATACCGCCATAAAAACCAATAGGTTCAGTAGAAACTATTGCTGTTCCTTCTGCTTTACCAGATGAAATCATTCTTCCTTTCATAGTTGCCCCTCCACCAGGTCATCAATATTTGCAAACACTACTTGTTGTTTACAAAAACCCGGCAAATAATTAGCTGCTTTACCGGAATTTACTCCTGTTGTTTTGTACCCCATTTGTTCAATTGGTGAAACAACCATGCATGTATCAGCAACGATGTTTCCACCTGCGTTTTCAATAATCTTTGTGAAACCCATTCGATCAGCAGCCTCTTTCATCATCCGGGAGGTGCATATCCAAACAGGTTTTTTGAGGTGCTTTCCTTTGACTTTTTCAGCAAGTGTTGAAATTTCCCGTAGAGATGCATGTGGACATCCAAGAATGACAATATCAGGATCTTTACCTTGATTAAGCGTATCATATGTCTCTCTTAGTTCTTTTTTACCAACAGAAATCGTCTCAAGACCTTTTTTTTCTACAATACCTGCTTCAGGAGTAAGATCCTCAATATGGTAAAGTGCAACAGCGCCAGATGCAGCCATCGCAGCACCAAGAGCTTTTAGTTGATCCGTATTTGCATTTTTTATACCAGTAAAATAAGGAATTTTGTTCTTAACTTGTTTACCTACACAATATCCAAGGGCACCAAAATCAGAGCTGAATTTAAGATCTGCACTAACATCTATTTTTACCGCTGGCTGACGTTTCTCCCAAAGATGCAACCCATAATTCGGAGTTTTTCCACAGATCGCTGCTGCAAGAGCCGATGGCCCCCCTTCCCGATTTGTTCGTGCACCAATAACAGAGTTTGAAAATGAAACAGCTGATGATTCGGACCAAGCAATATGCTCTCTAAATCTTGGTAAATTTCCTGCGAGATATGGAGTGCATGTTGATG
>JAYEJG010000111.1:0-2322 GCA_034660435.1 Thermoplasmatota archaeon | reverse complement strand
TTACCATATTTTTCACCTTTTATCTATTTATTTTGTTAGTTCTTCGAAAAACAGCACCTTTACCCACTCTCTAGCAAATAATAGGCGATTAACCTTTTACTTCATTGATATTTACTTTATTCCTTTGCATTTCAATCGTTAAGTGGTTAAATGTGAATTAATCATCAATTTTGACTAATTGCACCCAGTAGGTGCCATTTTTCAATTTACTCTAACTTATATGTATATATAGTCCATCCACCATATTTAAATGTTGTGTTTGTATTCAGCATAGAGTTTCATATGAGGGAAAAAATCTATATTGGTGTTGCTTGGCCTTATGCAAATGGTTCGCTTCATCTTGGTCACATAGCTGGATGTTATCTTCCAGCTGATATTTTTGCAAGATATAATAGAATGAAAGGTAACGATGTTTTGATGGTCTCAGGATCTGATGAATATGGGACTCCAATAACAATAACTGCGGATAATGAAAAAACAACACCACAAGCAATCGTTGACCGCTACAACAAAGAACATACAAAAAACATGAAACAAATGGGCATATCCTTTGATCTTTTCACCCGTACAACGACCGATAACCACGAAAAAGTAGTACAGGATCTTTTTTTAACTCTTTATAAGAATGGATATATTTACAAAAAAAGTGTTGAGTCTTTTTACTGTAAAAAATGTGATCGTTTTTTACCTGATCGCTACATCGAAGGAACCTGTCCACAGTGTGGTAATGAAAAAGCAAGAGGTGACCAATGTGACGAATGCGGTAAAATCTTGGATTCGCAAGAATTACGGAATGTGAGATGTAAAATTTGTGGCAGCAGTCCAGAAATACGAACAAGCGAACATCTATTTCTTGCATTAAGTAAATTTGAATCAAAATTGCTTGATTGGATAAGCGATAAAAAACATTGGAAATCAAGCGTGATGAACTTTACCCAAAACTGGTTGAAAAATGGACTGAAAGATAAGGCAATAACAAGGGATATGAAATGGGGTATAAAAGTCCCAGTTGAAGGTTTTGAGGATAAACGGATCTATGTGTGGTTTGATGCAGTAACTGGATATTTATCTGCTAGTAAGGAATGGGCACAAAATTTAGGAAATCCTGATAAATGGGAAGAATGGTGGAAAAACAAGCAGGCAAGGCATTACTACTTTCTTGCAAAGGACAACATTCCATTTCACAGTTTAATCTGGCCGTCTATGCTCATGGGGTATGATGAATCCCTGGAGTTACCATATGATATACCTGCAAATGAGTATCTGCGGCTTAAAGGTGAACAGTTTTCTAAAAGTAGAGGCATAGCTGTTTGGGTTCCAGACGTTCTTGAAAAATTTGATGCTGATGCAGTTCGTTACTATCTTTCTATTAATATGCCTGAGAATAAAGATACTAATTGGACTTGGGTGGATTTTGTAACAAAAAACAATGATGAGCTGGTAGGAACTTATGGTAATTTTGTCCATCGTGTTGTAACGTTTACTGAAAAAAACTTTGGGGAAATACCTAAACAGGGAACGCTGAATGATTTAGATAAAGAAGCGCTTAAGAAAATTGAGAAAACATCCAAAGAGGTATCTGATGCTGTTAGTGTATGTAATTTCAAAAAAGGTCTTAGAACCGCTATGAACCTTGCACAGTTTGGCAATCAGTATTTTGATCAAAATCAACCATGGAAACTTGTTAAAGAGGATAAAGAAAGATGTGCAAATGTTCTTCATGTTTGTTTGAAAATTGTAAAGGCATTATCTGTTTTTATGGCACCATATCTTCCGTTTTCCTCAGACAAAATTTACAAAATCCTTGGGAATGAGGATTCCATTCATAAAGAAAAATGGGATTTTGCCATACAAGGGTTAAAAGTTGGGACAAAACTTGAGCGGCCGATCCCGTTATTTAAGAAACTTAAACTTGAAGACATTGTAAAAGAAGAGGGAGATCCTTTTTCAAAAATTGATCTTCGTGTTGCAAAGATAATTGATATAAAAGATCATCCACAGGCTGATAAACTCTACATGTTGCAACTTGATCTAGGGGATCTTGGTAAGAGAGTTATCGTTGCAGGTATGAACGCTTTTTATTCAAAAGATGAAATGCTTGGTAGAAAAATTATAATCGTATCAAATTTAAAACCTGCAAAACTGAGAGGCGTTATGTCTAATGGAATGCTTCTTGCTGCAGAAGATGACGAAGGTAATGTAGTTTTACTTGATCCAGGGGATGCAAATCCAGGTACAGAAATATTTGTTGAAGGCATTCCAAAGGAGCCTGTAAAGATCTTGGAGTTTGATGATTTTAAGAGTGTAAGCATGAAAATTGGA
>JAYEJG010000110.1:0-12101 GCA_034660435.1 Thermoplasmatota archaeon | reverse complement strand
ATACGTTTTCCAGGCTTTTTCAACTCTCTTTGCAAATAAAAGTTCTTCTTTAAGCTGTTTAGTTAATTCACTGATTTTTTTCATTATTAATTTATCCCCTTCTTTAATTATTAAAAATTCTTCACCGACCACAATATCTTTTCTCATATTACTTGGTATTACTATTTGCCCCTTCGAACTGATTTTTGTAATCGCTACCTCCATTTTATCACAATGTAAGATATGTCTTACATAGTATATAAATATTGGCACTCATCAGTAAAAAATCAAAGAATCAAACAAGTAGTAAAATAAAACATAACGATATACATAAGGTTTTAACTGGTTTTTCTCCTGTTAAACTGTGTGCCTCTCAGCAGGCCCATTTTTTTATAATCAAAGAAGTTTTAATGCATTATCTAAAAATTCTTCTGCATATTTTATCGCTGTTTCTGCACTTTCTTGATGATAGGTTAGTCCATAATCTGCTTCATGCCTAAGGTTCATACAAAGTTCAAGATTTTCAACCATCTCTGCATTTAATTGTTCTTCTTTAACATAAAGTTCTCTGAGAGCAATAATCAAACAAAAATGACTTTTCTCACGATATCCTCTTTTCAAAACTAATGCTTTTGCGGCATGAAACATTGAATAATATGACTGCACAGCAGCTCATTTAAAATCCGCTTCATCCAGACTATTTATAGCTCTTTGAAGATCATATTCTGCGCTCTCCAGTTCTTTTTGAATAATTTCCTTTGAAGGTTTAGTCTTAATTAACCGTCTTTCTTTAACGCAACGTTCAAAATCATTCATTTTTAACATCCCATAATGTTATTCCTTTATTGATTTCTTGGTAAAATCCTTTATCTTTTTCTTTAATTTTCATTAAATCTCCGGTGCTTACGACAACTGCTTGTACTTTTCTATTGACTTTCGTATTTAAAATCTTTTTATTGATTTTTTCTTTTTCATTTGTTAAAACAAGTAGATCAATGTCACTTTCAGCGGTATCTTCTCCATTTGCACAGCTACCAAAAAGGATAATTTTTTCTGATGTCTCTTTAAGTCTATTTACTAACGATGTTAATTCATTTATTGTTATAAATATTTTAAAATTCTTGATTGATGGATTCATCGGATTGATTTGATAATACAAATTTTTTCCACTTTTGTTTTCGTTAACAAAATCCATCTCTTTTAATAATTTGAGAGTTTTATGAGTTCCACCTACACTTTTATTTATATCTTTAGCTATTTCTCTAATGTAAAACTGTTGATCTGGATTACGTGCTAAAAATACAAGTATTCGCAGGCCTAAAGGAGTTATGTTCACTTTATCGAACATGTGTTCACTTTTTCGAACCATAATTATTGCTAACACAGACCGATATATAAACTTATCGAGATCAAATATTAAAACCAGGAATATTAACAAATGTTTTACCCTATTTTTCTCCTATTAAACAGTTTGCCTCTCAGCAGGTCCATTTTTTATTAAAATCCAGATAGATATGTCCTTGTTATCTCTTATTTATGTGCTTGTCTAGGTACGCAATGTTGTATTTTTTTGCCATTTCAAAAGTCTTTTTGTCAAAACCACTCTTTGCAACAAAAAACAATATCCTATTTCCAAATTAGCTAATTTAACGAAAGATGTAAAAGTAAGGTTTATTATTAAGGCACCAACCATGAAAATCAAAAGTATAGAACTAAAATCTATTGAAGCAAGAAGATACATTAATCGCAGTGATAGACCAAGGCAGGTTAGAATAGATCATAATAGCTCTGTTACAAATGTTGGAAAGAGGGCAGAAAATCAGGCAACAGTAGAATTTCAATACACTGCAAGTTTCGGTCCAGTTGGTGTGATTAAAATTGAAGGGTCCTTTATTTTTGAAGATGAAAAATCTCAAAAATTATTTGAAGAATGGAAAAAAACAAGAAAAATGCCAAATCCAATTGCAAGTCAGATCCACACGGCAATAATGCATGCTTGTGTTCCCGAAGCTGTAAGTGTTGCAAAGGATATTTCGCTTCCACCTCCGATCCCATTGCCACAAGTTAGACTTGGTGCAGATCCCAAGAAAGGGCAAGTTGGACCTGAGGTTGCGTAATACTAAAAATAATAAGCAAATGGTGCATACTTCTTTTTCATGCAATCTATTGTGATATCCATTGGGGGATCTGTAGTCCTTTCGGAAGATGTCGATGTTTCATACTTCAAAAAACTCGCAGATATTTTAGAAGGTCTGGCAAAGGAATGCAAGGTTTATCTTGTAGTTGGGGGCGGTAAGACTGCAAGAGAGTATATACGACTGGGAAGAACTCTGAATCTCGATGAAAAAAAGTTGGATCAAATCGGAATAGATCTTACAAGAGTAAATGCAAGGATGCTTGCAAGTTTTATAGAAAATTCAAATTATGACATTCCAAAAACAACAGATGAAGCAATTAAAATCGACAAAAGTATCGTTATAATGGGTGGAACGATGTATGGGCATAGTACAGACATGGTCGGTGCGGAGTTATCGGAAAAGGTAGGTGCAAGTAAATTCATAATTGCGACAAATGTTGGTGGGATTTATGATAAAGATCCAAATAAATACAACGATGCAGAAAAGTTTTCTGAGATATCAATCAAAGAATTGATTTCAAAGTATGGAATAGGTTGGAATGTAGCAGGTAAAAATGTTGTGATAGATGGCCCTGCACTTGAAATAATACACAGATCAAAAATACCAACTTTTGTTTTGAATGGGAAAAAACTTGACGAGTTAGAAAATGCGGTTAAAAACAAGCCATTTAATGGGACAAAAATAACATTATAAAAAAGATAAAAAAAAGAAAAAGTTGTTTGATTATCGTACAAAATCGATATCAAACTTTGGGCTTGTAACTTGTGCCACTGGACGACTCTCCATCGCTGAGGAGCTTGGTCCAAGCAAGTTTGGTGACTGTACGCCCGTCATGATGGCCATTACTCTACATTTTCCTTCAAACCCTGGATCAACTCTTGCTCCAAGGATAACATTTGAGTAGCAGTCCAAATCCTCTGTTAAAGATTTTGCTACATCTTGAACGTACTTTAAGCTCATATTTGGTCCACCAGTGATGTGTACAAGTGCCCCGGTTGCACCTTTGTAGTCAACATTTAGAAGTGGATGATTCAACGCCTCTTGTACAATTGCATCAACACCAGCATCTTCGTCTGATTCGCCCCAAAGCATTACAGAAAGTCCGCCTGCATTCATTATTGATTTCATATCGGCATAGTCTAGATTTATAAGCGATGGAACTGTGATCGTTTCTGAAAGGCCCTTTACTGTTTCTGCAATCATCTGGTCCATTACGGAGAATGCTTGATTAATTGGCAAATTTGGAACAAATTCGAGAAGTTTGTTGTTATCTAGTACAACGGTGCTGTCAGCTTTTATTCTCATTTTGTCAAGACCTTCATCTGCTTTTATGAGTCTTGCTCTTTCAACATTGAATGGTGTTGATACCATGCAGGTTACTACAGCGTTATGTTTTTTTGCAATTTCAGCGACAACAGGCGCAGAACCGGTACCAGTACCGCCGCCCATTCCTGCAGTAACAAAAACAAGATCAGAACCTTTTATGAGCTCTTCGATTTCCCTGCTAGATTCGCGGGCTGCACGTTCTGCAATTTCTGGAAAACCTCCGGCACCAAGACCTTTAGTTAGCGTTCCGCCAATTAGAAGCTTGTGATCTGCATCAACAAGATCAAGTGCTTGCTTATCTGTATTAATTGCAATTGTTTCTGCACCTTTTACTTCTAGTTTATTAAGTCTGGTTATCGTGTTTCCGCCTGCCCCTCCACATCCAACAATTGTTATCCGTGGAGTGCCAAACATCTCGTCTTCATTAATTTTCAATCTAATTTCTTCTTCCTTTTTATTTTCTACTGCGTTTGTAATAAAACTCTCCATACCATTTCCGCTCATATCATTCCTCCTAATCTGGTAGTTTGAAGGACGCCCCCATCACAAGGCGCCCTTCTAGGGGGTGCATCCCATCCCTCCTATTGGTTTACTTTACAATTATTTCTTTATGTAAGGTGCAATAGAACTGAGTGCAAGTTCCATCTTTTGAACCTTTTTGATTTTATCTGCCTTTTCGAGAAAATCATCGGTATATCTTTTTACAAATTCATTGACCGCACGTCTGATAACCTCGGAACGAGTTGCAAACTCTCCAGCCCTGATAAATAGGTCTATTGAGTGAATATCGTGTTGAGGTAATCGTATTGTTATGCGATGCGTTTCCATTTTCTCCTCACTTGTCCGTCATAATGCTGGCATTATTGTGCCAAATATATGCCACAAAAGCATACATCCAATGACAAACGACGTTATTTGTCTGACAGACGTAAAATGAATGTATAATTTACTTTAAATATCTTTCGCTAATTTTAAGCTGGAAAACTTGCGTCTGGTCAACAGGTCTAGCCTAAAACTTGGCCAAATGCTACAGTTCCAGATATTTTTTCAATCTTTACTTTTACAGCGGATCCTTTTACTGTACCAGGTACATAGATTATATATTTGTCAAAATACGCAAGGCCGTCTCCCTTTTTCCCTATATCTTTTATAGTTAAGTCGTATGTTTCGCCTTCTCTCAGCGCCTGTGTCTGCTGTCGTGTCAAACTTTTCTTTCTGGATCTAACGGGTCTTACTGCGCCGCATGCATCGCATCTTAAAAGCATAGTTCTACCTTGTTTTACAAGATGCGTATCAGGTCTGTTGCATTCAGAGCATATAACATATGTGTCGATGTAATCTTTTATCTTATCTTGGATTTGTCTCATAGGTATTTTTCCTTGAAAAACAACTCTTTGCCCATTTATTTCACCAGCCGTACCAAGCCAGCCTAATAAAAATTTTAGAACTTCTTCAGATTTTCTGTTTACAGCGTCAGATATTTTATCGAAGTTCTTGATTACAGTTGTGTTCCCCTCATAAAACACCTCTGCCCTTGGCAATTTAAAACGGTCTTCTGCGGCCTTTTGGATCGAAGCATCATTAGTAACTTTCTTTAGTAAATCTTTGTAGTTATAATCTGACATATGGCTAGGTGCTATAAATTAACCATCTAAAAAACTTCCGTTGAATTTAAACCCCTCTCTAAATCCAGGCGTTGAATGAAGCGGCCTGTACAATTTAATATTTGATTATATTTGGTCTGGCTTGCACGCCCATCACAAGCATGCCTTCTTTCATTGCTTCCTCGGCAACCTCTGTCTTCCTGGTATAAATTTTATTATCTCCATTTGTCCAATGCCAAATAAACTCGGCCATATGTCTCCCCCATTGGTATTTCTTATAGCGCAAAAATAGTATTGATGTTTATATAACTTTTCAAATTTCCAAAATTTATTTCTTTGCATTTGTGCTGCGAAAAGATATTAATATATTACTATATTACCGGAGAAGGCCTATATTAAAATTATTGGACATATAAAGGTGACATCGACATGGTAGAATTTAAGGTAGTAGTAAACGATGTAAAATCTGGTAAATCTCATCAGGTTCAGGTTAGCGGACATCATGCTAACTCCTTAGTTGGTAAAAGAATTGGCGACGAGGTAGATGGTATATTTATATCTCTTCCAGGCTATAAGCTAAAGATTACTGGCGGGACTGATAGAGATGGATTTCCGATGAGAAAAGATTTTCCAGGAATCAGTAGAAGAAAATTACTTCTCAGTGAAAGCAAAGGTTTTCATGCAAGTGAAAAGGGGATGAGAAAGAAAAAGTCCATAAAGGGTAACACGGTAAGTCTTGATGTTGTACAGATAAACATGAAGGTTACAAAATATAGTTCGAAGCCAATCGAGAGTCTTTTAACCACTGAAGAGGAAAAGGAAAAAGAAGAGAAAGAAGAGGAAAAGAAATGAGCTTACCGAGTCAGCCCATAGTAAATATAGGAATGATAGGTCACGTTGACCATGGAAAAACAACATTGGCGCAAAGGCTTACAGGCAAATGGGCTGATGAGCATTCAGAAGAGTTAAAAAGAGGCATTTCGATAAAACTAGGATATGCTGATGCAGCATTTTACAAATGCCCCAAATGTGGTGAGCCCCAATGTTATACCATAAAGAAAAAATGCCCCAAATGCGGATCAAATACAGAATTACTGAGGGTTGTTTCTTTTGTTGATGCACCTGGTCACGAAACACTCATGGCAATAATGCTTTCTGGTGCAGCCATTATGGATGGTGCTATACTTGTAATAGCAGCAAATGAGTCATGTCCTCAACCTCAAACAAGAGAGCATTTGACTGCGCTTGATATTGCAGGAATAGAAAATATTGTGGTAGTTCAAAACAAAATTGATCTTGTTTCAGAGCAAAATGCAATTAAAAATTATGAGCAAATTTTAAAATTTACAGAAGGAACTTGTGCAGAAGGTGCACCGATAGTTCCGGTTAGCGCCCATCAAGATATCAATGTCGATGTGTTGATTAAGGCAATGGGGGAATACATTCCAACTCCAGAACGAGATTTGGAAAAAACCCCATTAATGTATGTTGCAAGGAGTTTTGACATAAATAAACCAGGGTCAAGGCCAAAGGAGCTCAAAGGCGGGGTAATTGGTGGGTCTTTGATTCAAGGCGTCCTAAAGAAAGGAGACCAAATAGAGATTGCACCCGGGAGAAGGGTGGAGTCTAAAGGAAAAAAGGGAATTGAGACTGTTACTACTACTGTTGACTCGTTAATTACTGGAGGGAAGTCTGTTGATGAGGCAACCCCTGGTGGTTTGATTGCAATTGGAACGGGTCTTGATCCCGCACGGACAAAATCTGATTCATTTGCCGGTAAAGTTGTTGGAAAGGTTGGGCAATTGTCGCCCACGCTTGAAGAATTTTGGTTATCTATAGACCTGTTGCAAAGAGTTGTTGGGACAATAGAAGAAAAAAATGTCGAACCAATAAAAACAAACGAGCCTTTAATGTTAACAATTGGTACTGCAACAACAGTTGGGATTGTAAAAGAATTTCACGGTAAAGAAATCGGTGTGAAATTAAAACTTCCAGTTTGTGCAGAGCCGGGGCAAAGGATTGCAATTAGTAGAAGGATTGACGGAAGATGGCATCTGATAGGTCATGGGAAAATAAAAATAAAAGAATAGTTGTTATTGATAGTAGTGCCCTATTGATGCTTTTTGAATTTTCTATAGATCTTGAAGGTGAACTAACTAGACTTGTTGGGTGCTATAAAATTGTTGTACCAAAGCCAATAATAAATGAACTAACTTTTTTATCTGAGAATGCAACCGGAAAAAAGAAACGTATTGCAAAGCCTGCTTTAAAACTTGCAGAAGGGTATAAAACCATAGATGATCCATCAGAATGTGGTGACGACTCCGTGATAAATCTTGCAAAGAAATTAGGCGGAATAGTATTTTCAAATGATAAAGAGCTTAGAAATAGAGCAAAAAAAGAGCACTTAAAGATAATTTGCCTTAGAGGTAAAAACCATTTGATGCTAAATGAGCCAATTTTCTAGAAAGTTTTTATAAACCGTTTTCCATTCGCTATTCTCAACGTCGGGGTGGCTCAGCCTGGTTAGAGCGCCTGACTCATAAGCTCAGCTAAAGGGTTCGTATTTAGCTATTCGCTAAGAAATCAGGAGGTCGCGGGTTCATATCCCGCTCCCGACATTTTTTATCATGGTCCAATGTGTTTGTTTGTGAAATACAAATGACTATTCGCTAATACTATTTTTTTGTTATATATTGGTAGTGATTATAAAACTAAAATATGTGTAAAAATCATTTCACATTGAGTGCCATTTTTAGGAAGTAATAATTGTATAATAAGATTTATATACTCTCTGTAGATATATAATTGTGCGAATGGGGGAGATTATAGATTTTTTTTTAAAAATCTCTCCTCACCACCTTCAATCTTCCCCCATTCTCTCCTTAACTACTTAGTTGAAAAGTAGTTTTTCAGCGTTTTTTGTTATAATATCTCTAAATTTCTCGTCTGCAATTATCATTATTGTCCATTCTGGAATAGATTTTTCTTTTATTGCCTTTGCAATTGGGGTTAAGTTGTCAAAAGACCAGCTTTTGTTTTGGTCAACCACCTTTATGTTGGTTTGATCAATTCGCGGTTCAGACAGATGTACATCCTGACGAGGTACATCAATTATAATGTGGCCTCTTGGTATTTTTAATGCATCCTCAATTTCTTTTTCTTTTTCTCTCCTTATCTCGTGGTTTTCTAACTTTCTGATCACACCTAATTTTTGTTCGTCAAGATCTAATTTGGATGCAGAGTATACCTGTTTAAACAGTTTCCTGTATTTTAGACGGGTGACAATTTCATATTGAAAATCACCAAGTTTTTTTGCGTTGCCCATTAACTCAGAATCTGTCATTTTAAAAAGCTCTAAGGCATCACCTTTTGGCAGCATTTCTATTGCTCTTGAAAGCATCAATTCAGCAATCCTTGCGGTCTTGTGAAAGTAAACAGACGAATACATTAGAGTTCTGGCTAGTAGGATGCTCTCCACAACTCCCACTCCTTTTCTCGTTATTGCCAAATTACCATCATTTATTACTAAGGTCTGTAGGAATCTTTCAGTGTCTATCATCCCATAAGCGACACCAGTGTAATATGCGTCACGTGCAAGGTAGTCTAATTGATCTACATCAATTGTGCTGTTCAAAAGTTGACTTAAATAAAGTTTCTTGTAAGTTTTTCCCTTTATAATATCTGACACTTCTTCCTTATTTGTATCATACTTATTCAGAACGTCCGAGACGCTACTCGATTCAAGATATTTTTTTTCATTTTCGTCAAATATTTTATAATCTCCAAAAATAATCTTTTCAGTAAGTCCTACATGATCCACATGGATATTTTCTCTTAATATGGACTCTAATGTATGTGAAAATGGACCATGGCCGATGTCATGAAGAAGTGCTGCGCATTCAATGATTTCTTTTTCTGTTTTGTCTAGGTCTAACGCTTGAGCGCATCTTGATGCCATATGATATGTTCCTAAAGAATGTTCTAGCCTTGTGTGATGTGCACCCGGAAAAACAAGATGTGCAAATCCCAGTTGCTTTATGTTATACAGCCGCTGCAGCTCTGGAGTTTCAAGTAGTTCAAGAAACATTCCTTCGACTTTTATGTTTCCATGAATTGGATCTCTTATAACTTTATAGCTATCTATCATGGCATCA
Organism: Thermoplasmatota archaeon; assembly: GCA_034660435.1. Classification (GTDB taxonomy): domain Archaea; phylum Thermoplasmatota; class E2; order DHVEG-1; family DHVEG-1; genus JAYEJG01. The sequence goes on along the minus strand of JAYEJG010000110.1, from coordinate 2,897 downwards.
ACCAGTTGCACGGTTTAATGTAACGCTTTCCTCAAGCATCTTCATCTATTTAGACTTCTTGCAGTAGAAATGCTCCTAAACACTGGAGTTTTTCTTCATACTCTTCAGGATATAAAAACCGCTCTGCTGCAGAAACGCTACTAAGGAGAGAGTTGCCATCTTGCGGTGTAAAACAAAATCCTATGACTTCATTATCGTTTAAGACGTGTAATGTTGGGAGACACATTACAGTTTGATTTAGAAGTCTCCCATAATGGCCATGTTCTCTACCAAATGAAAATACTAGGTTTGCTGCCATTTTGTAGGTAACGGCAACTTTTGGATTATCAATAAAACTCCGTTCAACCTCATCTCTTGTAATTTTTTTATCGAGTTTTACATCAAACCATATTGCATGCATGTATTGTGTATTCAATTTCAAAGCACTTGAAAATACATTCAAGTCCATTCCAAGAGTTTTGTATAGGTGATAAACATCTACTGCATGATGAGTTCCCATTTTTTTGTCCTTGTGTATACCTACTTCAGGAGATGGTATAAAACTTTTGACTTGGCTGATGTCATTTGCTCTTCGCATGCAAAGAAACTTTCCCTCTTTTAGAAGGTTTTTTTCGCCTTCTATTGCAAGAGTTTTGATAATTGCTGCAATATTGTGTGTATTACAACTCACAATGTGAATAAATTGATCTTTTGGAGTTATTGCATCATCATTAACGCCAACGGCATACATCTTTCCAAATCCAAATTCGGATCCCTGTGCCAGAAAGCCCTTTATTTTGTTTTTGTACTTGTTGTAATATTTTTCTTTGTTCATAAGTCCAGTGCCTTTTGGTGTGCAGTCAATTACAACAGAAGCCCTGCTTATTGCTTCTTCAGCACTATATGTTGCATCTACTCCTAACTCTTGGAATTCTTTTGTTCTATCTTCTCTTATTGCAAGGTTTGCCCCTCTTTTGATGAGGCCTTTGATTTTTGGTCTGTCTTCAAGTTTTGGGCTGTGTTTGTAGAAGGTTACTTCATCTATTCCAAGATCTTCTTTCGCATCACACAAAAGTCCGGTTAAAGGCTCCCCTATTGTTCCTGTTCCTACTACATGTATGATATTTCCATCTGACATTGCTACGCGCCTCCCCAAATGGGTAATTCTGTATCTACAAATACAATATAATACTTGTTGTATTCCAGAACCTTGTACAAGGTTCTCAGGGGAATAATTTAAAAAGGATAAGTTGTTTTACCCCTTCCTATGGCATTACCACTTGATGTACTGGAAAAATCACTAAACCAGAAAATGTCGCTCCTTTTAAAGGACGGTAGAATTTTGGAAGGAAAACTTTCAGGATATGACGAATACATGAATATGGTATTAACTGAAGTAGAAGAGACAAATAATGACAACAAACGAAGAGTTGGTACCACTATTTTAAGAGGAAATAACGTCGTTAGCATATTTGTTTTGTAGCGTGTCTGGCATTCAACCTGTAAAATCAGCAGATATTACTAATATTTTTGATAATGTACAATCGAAAAACATATATATGGATAGGGATATGTTATTAGTGGAAGGAATCGGGCTGGTAGTTTTTGTTAGAGTGCATCCCATCCCCTCCTAGTGAGGCCAGCCGTCCTTCCTTTTTGTACATACTTTTAAAAAAGGTTTAAGTATGGATTTTTAATACTAGAAACTGATTTTTATGGGGCGACATATCAAAGCAACCACTGGTAGAAAACTAAGATGCAAAGGATGGCGGCAAGAAGCAATTTTAAGAATGCTCGAAAATAACCTTGAAAATGCCGAAATTCCTGAAGAATTGATTATTTACGGTGGTACCGGAAGGGCTGCAAGAAATTGGGAATGTTACGATAAAATCGTAGAAATTCTAAAAAACTTAGAAAATGATGAAACGATGATTATTCAATCGGGTAAGCCTGTTGCTGTTTTTAAAACTTGGACGAACTCTCCAAGGGTGTTAATGGCCAACTCAAACATTGTTCCCCATTGGAGCCACTGGGAAAAATTCCATGAACTTGACAAACTTGGTCTTATAATGTATGGTCAAATGACTGCAGGTTCTTGGTGTTATATAGGAACTCAGGGGATCATTCAAGGCACCTATGAAACATTTGCGGCACTTGCTAAAAAACATTTCAAAAGCGATTTAAAAGGAAAAATAGTCTTGACCGGCGGAATTGGTGGTATGAGTGGCGCCCAGCCTCTTGCAGTAAAAATGGCGGGTGGTGTTTGTCTTGCTGTTGAGTGTGATGAGAATAGGATTGATAGAAGAATCAAAGCTGGATTTTGTGATGTTAAGTTAAAAGACCTTGATAAAGCAGTTAAACTTGCTGAAGAAAAGAAAAATGCTGGAGAAGCATTTTCAATTGGCTTACTTGGTAACTGTGCAGACACTCATCCAAAACTTTTAGAAATGAGGTTTATGCCTGATGTTGTAACCGATCAAACATCCTCTCATGATGAACTTAATGGATATGTTCCAGCTGGTTTTTATGGCAGCAACCTAAAAGAAGCAATTAAACTTAGAAAAAACAAACCAAACGAATACATAAAACAATCAATGCAAAGTATGAAGAACCACTGTGAAGCAATGCTTGGTTTTATGAAAAAAGGGGTAGTTGTATTTGACTATGGAAACAACCTACGTGGACAGGCACAAAAAGCAGGTCTAAAAGATGCGTTTGCTTACCCAGGTTTTGTCCCAGCATATGTTAGGCCAATGCTTTGTATTGGAAGGGGCCCATTTAGATGGCTTGCACTCACTGGAAATCCTGACGATATTTTAAACACTGACAAACTAGTATTAGAGATGTTTCCAGAAGATAAAGTCTTATCTAACTGGATAGAACTTGCAGAGAAATATCTCCCATGGGAGGGCCTTCCT
>JAYEJG010000109.1:0-2355 GCA_034660435.1 Thermoplasmatota archaeon | reverse complement strand
GAAGTCATAAATGGTGATAAATTCATGTCGACACTTTTTGGAAATAAAACCTCCTCACTATATATCGATCCTCTCTCCGCACTAATTTTGAAAAAAGCATTGGAAAAATCATGCGAAAAAGCCTATTCAGATTTATCCATTATCCATGCAGTATGCTCCACTCCTGATGTAAGATCCCTATACATTAGGAAAGGGGACACATGGGTTGAAGAAAAGCTTGATGAGAGTAAAGGGCAATTTTTAGTTGATGTTCCAATCCCTTCAAGCGAGGGGTACGAGTGGTTTTTATCAGACCTTAAAACAGCATCATTAGTTGAGGACTGGGTTGGAGAAATAATGGAAGATGGAATTGTAAACAAATATAACGTTGGTCCTGGAGATATCCATAATATTGTTGAAATGGCAAGTTGGCTTTTACACGCCTCAAGAGAATTTGCAAGGATGTACAACTTTGACTGCGTCTCGGATATAACTGATCTTTTGATGAGAGTTGAATACGGCTGTATGAAAGAACTGCTAAATCTTGTGTCGCTTAAAGGCATCGGTAGAATAAGAGCAAGGTCTCTGTACAATGAAGGCTTTAAAACAATTTCAGATCTAAAAGGCGTTCCAATACAAAGACTGGCACAAGTAAAAACAATAGGTACAGGTATTGCAAAGAGCATTAAAAGTCAAATAGGTGAAGACGATAAAGGGGCAGAAAAAACACTCTCGGAATTTACAAAGTGAGGAAATCTCATGATTGAAATAGTAGGTGCTCAAGGAAAAGTTTCTGATATCGAAAACTTTCTTGAGAAAGTAGATAAATATTCAAAGAAAAATGATGTTTTGATACAAGTATTTGATGCAGATATGGTCTTTGGTAAAAATCATTTAGTTTCTGCATATAATCATGCAAAAAGAGCCTTTGAAAATGGTACAAACACTACAAAATCAATTGAAATGGAACTTCTTTTGTACGCATCTGGTGAAAGGCAACTAAAACTTGCCATACCAAAAATGGGAGTGAAAAAGGGCAATGTAAACATTGCACTTGTTTTTATAGATAGTACAGATAAAAGAATTGATAATAAAATAAACGAGTTTGTTTTGGAATCATTGCTTAAAAAGAACGATAAAGTACTTGAAGGAAGTCTTAATACTCTGGAAAAGTTTGGACTGGATGGTAGTGAAATCAAGACTGTTGCAAAAGATAAATATGAAGATTTAATCCTTGAAAAGGTTGCAATGGTCGACATCATTAAATAAGCCCGCATGAGGTAGCTTGGATATCCTGAAGGCTTGCGGAGCCTTCTACTTGGGTTCGAATCCCGATGCGGGCGTAAAGCAATAATGCATCTTTTGAAAAAAGAGAAGAATAGTGTTAATTTTTTTTGTTAAATATGTAAAATAGAATTGCAATCAATGCTATATTATAAACAAATCCTATCCCAAGATGTAAATAGTCATTTGCCCCTGTAAGAATTAATTCTTTTAACGTTATAAATGCCCAAAAATTTGGAATTGGTGCAAATATGTATTTTAAGTTGTCTGCAAGTAAAAACATAAACAGTGGTATGATAAATACTGTTCCAGATATTTTGAATATTGCAAATGCTTGTACTTTGTTTGTTGCAAATGAACTTACCAGCAATGCAGAAAATGGTGTTAGAAGCGTAAAAAGCAGCGCAATAGGAATATATTCAATATATGAAAATTGTGGGAATTCAACTAAAAGGCCCGAGAGTGGAGGAAATACCAATAGAACAATGAAGGAAAAAAGTGAAAGGAAAAGCATGCGATAAATTAGATACACATTTCTGGAAATTGGCATAACTCGAAGTACCGTTAACAAATGTTCATCTCTTTCATCTAAAATCAAAAATGCTACGATGAAACCATAAACAAGCGGAATCATAGTTGTAAACAGCATAAAAACCATCATATAGTTTCCAGCAATTGGAAAGGTTTTTTCTAATGTAGGTGCAATCCATTGTACAAGGATTTGAGAAAGTACTACAATCATCAGTGGTAAAGCTATTGCGGCATAAACAAGAAATTTATCTCTAATGATGTTTTTAAAATCATTTACTGCTAGCCTTAGGACGTATACCATCTGTTAACTCCCCTTTAAAACAATATGTTTATAAAATGCTTTTTTTGCAAGGATGTAAAATAGCCCAATACAAAATACTTGATAACCGATCCCATATGCTATTTCCCAAGTTTCAAGACTTGCTGCGTTAAACACTCCATCAAATAAGATAAAAGATGCTTGTGTTGGCCATAAGTAGAATATCGGATTTTCAAATAGCCCAAATAATAGTAAAAGTGGCGGAAAGGTAAGGGTAAGAAACCCTAGCCCCATACCAAGTA
>JAYEJG010000108.1:0-12122 GCA_034660435.1 Thermoplasmatota archaeon | reverse complement strand
TTCTTTCAGTCTATAGAGATACTTCTTTTCTTTTTCTAGTTTCCAAGGTTCGTCAGGTTTTATGCAAAGTTTTTGCAATATTTTTCTTCGTCTGTAAAAGAAGATTACAACACCTAAAAGTATTATTATCCCAAAGAATGCAGAATAAAATGCATTCATCTCTGAAACATACATGCCCCTTGTTACAATAACTAAAGTATTATCAAAGATTTTATCGGGTTCATAAGTAGAATATGCTTCAATGTGGATGGAATGAGCAGTCCCGGGATCTCGAAACGACAAAGGCGAAGCAATACCTATTGAAGTATGCCCTACTTCACCAGGTTCGAGAGTTATTGAATCTGGTGGAGACACTACCAATTCATTATCTATACTTGTATTAATCATAAAACTAAATGTATCTATGTGACTTCCAAGATTTTTTATTTCTATAGGTACATATGTAAGTTGGTTTGGCTCTATTTCTATTTGTTGAGGTGGAGTTATCTCTGCAAGATGAAAACGATCTACTCTAAGCACAAGATCAACAAACATAACACTTTCTTCATCAAGCGTTCTTTTGCCGCTGTAAAATTTTCCAAAAGGAAATGGGAATGTTATACCTGTAGCAGCAAAAAACCAGAAAAAACTTGAGATAGGATTGCGCACCTGCTTTGGTGGAAGATAAAGATTTGCACCTGTTGAATATTTTGATATGTTTACTCTAACTGTTATGTCCTTTGGCAAAGCAGCATCTTTTGGAATATCTGAAACGATAGAGAGCTTTGTTTTCATTTCCCCCTCAAGTGTGTCGAATGAACTTACTACAAGTGATTGGGGGGAGAATCTAGCAATCAGTGCCCCTTCTGGGACATTATCAGGCAGCTCCAGACTGAATACATATTCTTCTACAGGAAAAAGAGGCGGCGGAGTGAAATCTTTTAGTTGCTTGTACTCTCCTGTTCCCAGATCTTTTACTCCAATAATTATTTCTGCCTTGCCCATATATTGAATGTCTATAACGTTTGGCTCTGCATTAAACGCAATTGGTTCAGAAAGACGCATAACGCCCCAAGGTACCACCATTGGGCCTAAGGAATATGTCTGCTCAAAAAACATTATCAGTGCTTTTTCTAAAAGATTGAGGTCATCACTTTCTTGTGCAACGACTGAAGGAGAAATTGTGGAAAGGATTGTAATGCCTATCAACAGTACTGAAATTATCTTTAAGTACTTCATTTTTACTTTCTCCCCCCATTATAACTGTCATCCAACATTTCGTTCATTCTTCTTTTTTTGGTCCTGCCAACAATAAAAACTATGTATGCCATGGCAAACAGCACGAATATTGTTTCAAACCCTGGTGTTGAGAATCCTCTGTTTTGCACAACAAATGATAAAATATGTTCTTTACCGGTTAAAGAAGAATTGTCAAAATATGATGGAGTAATCGAAACTTGAATAACTTCTCTGTCATTATGATATCCAAAGTTGTGGGGTGGCTTTACAACAAGAGAAAGCGTTTCTTTTTTATTGCCATCCTTATTTATATCCCATTCAACTGCTGCATTCGGATTAATTGTCACAATCCAGCCTTCAGGTGCATTTATTATATTACATATTAGTTCTGTCTTGGCATTGCCTAAATTTTCCACTTCAATTTTAAAATTAGCGGTTTCGTCAGGTCCTATTGACTTAACATTATTATCCGACGCTTTTGTGCCTATAATTGGCAAATAACCTGGTTTAAATGGTACATCAAAGTAGAAAATTCCTCCATCTATGATACCAACTTTACTAACATCCACTCTAAGTTTAATGACGCCTTCTGAAAATGCCTCAGCACATTCGTCGACATTTATGATCATAGAAATTTTTCTGGCAATCCCTTCTGTCGTAGCTGGAGCAGAAATAAAGGTAGGTGTAACTGTTACTGCACACCAGTCAGGTGCACTGTCGACATATAAATTGATGAAATTGTCTATCTCATGTTCTACATAAACCGGAGCCGTATACTCTGCATACCTTCCAATAACCCTATAATTGATTACTAAAGGTATTTCTTTCACTCTATCAAGTGGAAGAAAAGAAGATTGTGTGGCGTTTTCATCATATGTCAATTCTATAATGCTCTTAGCACTATATAGATCTGCAAGTTTGTCAAATAACGCCGGTGTTGAAGGAGTGCAAGCACTAAAAACACCAGTTAATAATAATACCATTGTAATTATTATTGCAATATCTTTATATGGTTTAGTCATTTTATGCCGCCATTTTACATTTTTTACATTCTTGCAATATATTATCTACTTTTAATATATTTAAACGTTGTTACACAACTCTCATTATATTATGTTAGTGGCTAAAACATATATATAGCTTACAAAATATAAAAATATTTGCCAGCCATTTAATTAAAAAAGATGCAGCATTTTTTGAAAACTGCATCATGATATTAAATTGCTGGGCGATAATTAATCTACTTTTCTTGCCGTCTTTTTTTGACGATTAATGCTATGCCCGCTAAGGCAAATACTGCAAATATAGCTTCAAAGCCAGGTGTTGAAAAGCCCCTGCTCTGAATCGTAAACATTTCTGTATATGTCCTTCCCACCATTGCAGGATCACCATAATATGAAGGTACAATTTCAATTTGGATAGTTTCTCTATCATTGTGGTATCCAAAGTTATATGGTGGTTGCACTATAAGTTGGATGGTAGATTTTGCATTTTCTCCAAGAACCCCTGTGCCAAGTGTTGTACTAGATATTATGTTTGGACTCCATCCTTCTGGGAAGTTCAATACGCGAAACGTAACCTCTGTTTTTGCGTTACCTAAGTTTTCTAAATTTATATCAAATGTAGCAACTTCTCCAGGAGATATTTCCTTGAAATTCCCTTGAGGTGTAACACTGATAATTGGCAAATACCCTGGAGTGAACGAAATTTCAGCATAATTGGTTACTTCAGGAATCTTAAAGAATATATCCGTTATTTCATTTGAATGCATCCTTATCCTAAGTTTTACTTCAGATCGTGCAGGTGCACTCTCTTTGAACGACACCCATACATTGGCCTGAGCGAACTTCCAATTTTTGCTTAGTTCAGGGTATACAACATTTGGTTCAACCCAAGCAGTACAATAATCTGGTGCACCTTCAACTGATAATTCGATGCTTGGCACTACTTTGCCTCCAAGCCATTTAACAGCCTGATCTGCAAAAATACTGGCAAGTTCATAACCTACGTTTATTGGTATCGATGATGCTCCTCCAAGCGGCATAATATCCCCTTCAATTTTACTTGCATCATACTCTAATTTAAGATAGGGATTACATGGCAGTATTCCTGCTGTACTGGATGGCATACAAGCAACGAATATGCTGAAAAGTAATATTCCCATTACGATTGTTGCTTTGACCGGCCTAAGTCTTTTTGTCATTTTTAATCACCAAGTTTTTTATATTTTTTCAATATATATTTACATTTCCCGATATATAAACATTGTTGTACATCTCTTACTCAACAATAGTTCATATTAATATAGTAATATATATAATCTTCATTATATAAAAGTATTTGCATCTACAACTAACAACACTAAACAAATAAGAACTGAGATTTATATAGAGAACACTGTATTATATTTTTACTTGATCATATCGATATCGGATTTCTCTTCTTCTGTTTTCTCTTTTTTCTTCGTTGTATGAACCTTTTCAGGGAAGTGTGAAAGAATAACAATATCTCCAACAGAGTTTACCCACCTATATGGTACTGCAACATCTACTGTACCTTCCACTAGCGCGGGATTTGTGTTTGTAACAAGTAAACTGCTTACGCGCCTCTCATCCATGTCGATAAAAACATTCCTTATATGCCCAACATAAGTTCCCTCACGAGTATAAACAGGTAGTTTCAGAAAGGACGTAACCTCCTCTGCATTTGTGTTAGCTTCTTTTTCCATCATGTAACCAAAATACATTTACCAATATTAAAATATATTGGATTATCCTTAAATTATAAACATTCAAATTTTAAAAAATGCAAAGGTGAAAACCCAACTACATTAAAATGTGATAGCAAATGAAGCAAAATCTTTTTTGTGTAGAGCATCATGCCGTATACAAAATGACCTCGAAAATTGAAAAGAATAAAAGCGAACAAATTCTAAGATATCTTGACACTTACAGACAAAAGGATTTTACGTATGCTGGTGGACGCATTCTTGGCTCTATGTGCACACAACCACACCCAATTGCAAAAGAAGCGTATATGAAATTTTTAGAAACAAATCTTGGCGATCCTGAACTTTTTCCGGGTACAAAAAAAATTGAAGCTAAATTTATTTCCTTTATCTCAAAACTTTTGAACGCACCAAAAAATTCGATGGGGCAAATAGTTGGCGGTGGAACCGAGGGAAACATTACAGCCATGTGGCTTGCAAAAAATCTTACCAAAAAAAAAGAAGTAATAATTCCTAAAAGTGCTCATTTTTCATTTGAAAAAATTGCGTCTTTAATGGACATAAAACTTGTTTCTGTCGAGCTAAACAGCAAATACTGCTTAAATCCAGAAAACGTCAGAAAAAAAATAACAAAAAATACTGCTGCAATTGTTGGAATTGCAGGTTCTACAGAACTTGGAACAATAGATCCCATTCCTCAATTGAGTGACGTTTGTGCTGATGAAAACATATTTTTACATGTAGATGCAGCGTTTGGAGGTTTTGTACTGCCCTTTTTAAGGAAACTTGGATACGATTTACCCAACTTTGACTTTAAGCTAAAGGGCGTAAGTAGCATATCAGTTGATTCGCATAAAATGGGATGCTCTGCGATTCCCCTAGGTACTTTAGTAATAAGAAATAAAAATTGGTTTGAACTGATTAGTGTGGACTCTCATTGTGTCAGTACAGAAAGACAAGCAGGAATTCTTGGTACTAGACCGGGAGGGCCAGTTGCAGCAGCGTATGCTGTGGCAAGATATCTTGAGTTTGATGGATATAAAGATATCGTCAAAAGATGTATGGATGTTACGTCATATGCTGAAAAAAGGATAAATGAAATCGGTTTGAACCTTATTACCAAACCAACAATGAATGTACTCGGTATAAAATTAAAGAATCCACAAAAAGTGGCTGAAAAACTAACAAAATATGGCTGGAAGGTAAATGAAATAGATAGGATTTCGTGCATTCGTCTTGTGTTAATGCCCCACGTCACAAACAAAATAATAGACGAGTTTATCCCTAATCTAAAAAAAGCATGTATACAGGTTGGTGAATTATGAATCTCAAATTATTAAAAAAATCTCTGGATGAAGCACCCATTGTAAAGAGAGGGGAGTATTCTTATTTCGTTCACCCAATAACAGACGGAGTTCCAGAAATAAAATCTGAATTGTTAATAGAAATCAGAGATGAATTAAAACATAGGATTGAAAAATTGGGGAGAATTGACAAAATCGTTACAATAGAGGCAATGGGAATCCCGCTTGCAACTGCACTTTCAATTGATATGGGCGTCCCTTTTGTAATAGTTAGAAAGAGATCTTATGGGCTTCCTGGAGAAAAATGTGTTTATCAGAAAACAGGATATTCGGAGTCCAAGCTTTATATAAATGATTTAAAAGAAGGAGATAAAATTGTAATTGTCGATGATGTTTTAAGCACAGGGAGGACGCTTAAGACAGTACTTTCAGCACTAAAAGAGAAAAAGGTTGAAGTGAAGGGGATTTTTATTGTAGTAAATAAGGGTAAATGTGCTGAAGAAATTGAAAAAGAATTTAGTATTTTGATAGATTTTTTAGTTGAAATCGAAGTAAAGAATGGCAAGGTTCTAGTAATATAATGGAAAAGTATTTCATTTAGAAGAACAATTTGAAATTGATATAGATGGCAGAAAAAATACCTCAACATGCACATTGTCAAGTATGTGGAAAAGCAGTTCCTGTGTCGGAAACACTTTGTTCGGAAGAATGCAAACAAAAATATGAAGCTCTTGTAAAGAAAAGAAAAATGATGGTTTATCTAATGTATGGGCTTATTGGTGCCGTCCTTGTTATGTATCTTTTTGGAAGTGCTATACTATAATAGGTCAAAACCAAAATAAAAGAGAACATTTAAATCCCCTCTTTTCTTTTGCTTTTATTTAGAAGTGGACTCAACGATCATTGCTGCTTTAGCCACACTTGGGGCAATCATGGTGCTCGGTTTTATAGGTAATTATTTCTTTAACAGAACTCAGATACCAAGTATTGTATATACTTTTGGAGTGACAATAATTTCGCACTATGAAAAGAAAAAAATAACTGAACGACAAGAAGATTAATGTGAAAAAAGCAAAAAAGGATTTTAGGTTATTCTCCATCAGATTCTACAAGCTCTTCTTGTAAATCTATTACCATTTCTGTAAGTACATCTTCGAATACTTGGTGCCGGTACTCCTTTGTTGAGCCATTTGATAAATGTGCTCGTGCAACGAAATCACGTCCATCCTTAATTATTTCAATATAGCAGACTGTCTCCATAGGTAACCACTACCCAATTAACCTTCAAATCGGTATTAACCTCCTGTATTTATATTTTTTGTGGACAAAGTTTAATGTGCCATATACTGATGTGCCATTGATGCGTGTATGGACTTAGTGCGAAAGGCTACTGTTGCAGGTCAATTTTATGCAGGTACAAAAGAAAGATTACTGCAAGAAATAGAAGAGAGTTTTTTACATAATTTTGGACCAGGAACGATCCCACATATCGACAAAATGGGGAAAAAACTCATAGGCATAATTGCCCCTCACGCAGGCTATTCCTGTTCGGGACCAATAGCAGCACATGCATATTCTGCCATAGCAAAAGATGGATTTGCAGACGCATTTATTATACTTGGACCGAACCATATCGGTGTCGGATCCGGCGTGGCATTGTATCCAAGTGGGTACTGGGAAACGCCACTTGGCAAAATAGAAATAGACCATAATTTAGTAAAAAAACTTACATGCGGCATAATAGACTTAGATGAAACGGCACATAAATCCAGGGAAAACAGCATTGAAGTCCAATTACCATTTCTACAATACTTTGGAAAAGAGTTTTCATTTGCACCAATATCAATGGCAATGCAAGATTTTGATACTGCTATGGATGTTGGAGAAGCGATAGCACATGCGATAAAAGAAGATGGTCGGAGAATAATAATAATTGCAAGTAGCGATTTTTCTCATGAGGGACTTGCATATGGTAGAACGCACCCGCAAGAATACCGTGTTAATGAATATGCAGAGAAGCAGGATAAACTTGCCATAGAGAAGATTCTTAAAATGGATCCAAAGGGGTTAGTTACTACAGTTCATAATAATAACATTTCAATGTGTGGTTATGGTCCTGTAGCGGCAATGTTAAAAGCGTCAGAAATACTTGGTGCAAAACATGTAGAATTGCTTAAATATGGAACATCCTATGATGTCTACCCTGACAGTAGTGCTTGTGTTGGCTATGGCGCCTTAACCGTATACTAAAGAGGGGAGCAACATGAAAATGAAACCAGTCAAGGATATTGAATTAAAAAAAGGAATGAATTCAAATGAACTTGTAAAAGAACTCTATGACTCCGGCGGGTTTACCGCTAAAAAGGTGGCAACTGGCGTAGATATCATTGAAAACATGATAAAAGACAAAGATTGCATTAATTTTCTCTCATTTCCCGCTTGTATTTGTTCAACTGGAACGCGTGGAGTCATAAAAGAACTATTAAAGAGAAAACTTTTTGATGTGGTCATTACAACCTGTGGAACACTTGACCATGACCTTGCAAGAATATGGGAGAATTACTACCACGGATATTTCATGGCAGATGATGCAGAGTTATACAAAGAGGGGGTCAATAGACTTGGAAACATCTTCATTCCAAACGAATGCTATGGTAAAATCCTTGAAGAAAAAATGCAGCCCATTCTTGCTGAACTTTATAAAACAAAACAAAAATGGTCAACTAGAGACCTAATATGGGAATTTGGTAAAAGGCTCGAAGGCGAAGAAAAATGCAGAGAATCTATTTTGTACTGGGCATATAAAAATCAAATTCCAATCTATGTCCCAGGTATTACTGATGGAGCATTTGGCTCACAGATTTGGATGCATTATCAAGAACACAGAGATTTTACAATTGATCTTTTAAAAGACGAACAAGATATATCTGATACAATATTTGATGTAAAAAAAAGTGGCGCACTCATTATTGGTGGAGGAATAAGTAAACATCATACCATCTGGTGGAACCAATTCAAAGGCGGACTTGATCATGCAGTATATATTACGACAGCTGTGGAATATGATGGAAGCCTTTCTGGCGCTCAAACCAGAGAAGCAATATCTTGGGGAAAAATTAAAGAAAAAGCAGACAACATAACAATAGATGGAGATGCAACTGTACTTTTGCCACTTATGATTAATGCGTTGACTGAAAGATTGTAATTTAAAAATTATTGCCAAAATAATGCTTTCATAGCTGTTTTAATATATCTAGGCAATTCGGGTGGCTTTTTCCCTTCATACAAATCAAGTGCCGATTCAACATAAACATTAACTGTTTCATTGAAAAACCATCTGCCGTAATCGGCATCAGCTCTTGCAGGACTGCCGATATAACCATCTTTGAGACCTAGTTGTTTGAACGTTTTACCAAGGACGCGTGGGGAACTAAGATCACGGTAAATACTTTGCAGTTCTTTATATTCTTCATCAACTAAATACGGATACTGGTACTTCATAAGTGATGTCTCACGAAAACCAGCATGCCTTTCTTTGCTTGTATCAAAACCAAGCTTTGGTTCACGTTTTTCTACCTCATTACTATGAAAATAGGGGCCCCAAGGTTCACAGACCCTCATGCCATATTTCATTTCCAATTTTTTCATTGCTGAATATATGCCTCTTAGATGAGGAATTGCCATGTGATATGTGCATATTATTAGATATGTAAATCCATGATTCGCGAGGGATAAACCAACACTGTATACAACATCTCTAACAACTCTTCCACTAACAGAAATGCTGCCCGGAAAATCAGTATTAAATTTACAATAACCAAGAGGAATAGCAGGTAAGAGAACATGCGTTAAATCAGGTTGTTTTATATTCAAACTTTTAACAGCATCAGATGCAGCATCTTTTGCTGTTAAAAAATCAGTCCCAACAGGCAAATGTGGCCCATGCTCTTCCAATGGGCTTATCGGCAAAAAGAAGATAGTTTTATCTTTGTCAAGTTCATCTATTTGTTTCCAACTAAGCTCTTCAAACTTAATTATTTTTGTATCTGCTTTTTTTGTTGCTTTTCCTTTTGGCAATTCTAATCTCTCCTACCGCTAGTTGTGACCTCGCATCCATCTTCCGTAATAATCACAGTATGTTCTTTCTGTGTTACGATTCCCTGACCTGCATCGACAAGTTGCGGATATTGCATTAACAAGCCTGAGAACGTTAGTCGTTTTAAAGCAAACTCGCAATTGGAAAATAGTTTTTCACACCATCTCTCTGCAAACGGGAGTGTTTTAAAATTTGAATGTATTCTGTTGAATAGAAGTTTTGACTTATTATCTCTTATAACTCTTGACTTAAATGACTTTTCGCAAAGATAGATATTGCTTCCATCTCCAGAAATTACATGCCCTTTGCCGTCTGTTGCAAATGGTTCTATTGCAAGCACATCTCCCTCCCTTGGCATTGATTTGTTAAATACCTCTGCAACATTTGGAACAGATATTCCAGAATGCAAATTGTACTGCCTTAAACTGTGGCCAGTTAGATTATCAATTGGTTTATATCCATACGATTTTATTGTTTCTGAAATAGATTTGCCAATTCCCGATAGATCAACGTTTGGCTTCATACGTTCTATTGCGGCTTCTAATGCCTCACTCGAAGCAGTTATCATCTTATCATAATTGTTCGTCTCAACTTCAATTGTTATTGCAGTATCTGCGATATAGCCATCAACATGTGCACCAACATCCAATTTTACCACATTTCCTTTCATAAAGGTTGATGTGTCGTCGTGTGTTGGACTATAATGTGCTGCAATTTCATTAATTGAGATGTTTACAGGAAATGCAAGTCCTGCACCATTTTCTTTGATTTTTGATTCAACTGCATTTGCAACTTCTAAAAAACTTATCCCTGGCTTAATTAATTCTGCCCCATAGTCTCTTGCATCTGCAGCAATTTTTCCTGCAAGTTTGTATTTTTTGTAAACGTCTTCTTCCATTTTTAAATCACTTCCAGTATCCTCTCTTTTGGTATCATCCCTTCTCTAACAATTCTCATTTCGTCTGAACTCACATCAACTATAGTGGATGGTCTTCCATCTATTCTTCCAGCATCGATGTAGACAGATACATCATCCTTGCAAAATTGCATCTTTATATCATTTATAATACATGGGGTTGCAGCTCCATGTATATTTGCACTTGTAGCAGTTAATGGACCAAATTCTGAAAGTAACTTCAAAGCTATTTCGTTATCTGGAATTCTTATTGCGATCTTGCCAAGTTTGGATGTAACAATATCTGGCACATTTTCTTTTTTCTTTAGGATTATTGTTAACTTTCCTGGCAAAAATTTGCTACAAAGTTTCCTTGCTTTTTTGGTAACATGCGCAATATTTTCGATTTCTTTGAGATTTGACACTGCCACAGAAATTGGAACGTCTAACGATCTTTTCTTAATGCTAAAAACTTTACTCACTGCACCTTTATTAAAAATATCTGCACCTAAACCATATAGCGTATCTGTAGGATAAACTACAACATTTCCATCTTTTAAAGCTTTCACAACGGCCTTTAAGTCAACTTCAAGCATTCTATTACTTTTCTTTAGTTTTAACAAAATCACCTAGTGTAAAACCTTTTGAATGAGATTCTGCTGAAATATTTGCAACAGTCTTTACCTCTTCAAACAGCATTATGTCCAGTTCTTTTTCAAGCTTCTCAGCAACTTTGTCGGAAGGTTTTAGGTTTCCATTTTCGATTTTTGATATAGTTACAGTCCTTTCCCCAATTTTAAATCCAAGTTCTTCTCTGCTTAGGCCTTTTTTTCCTCTTGCACTTTTGATACGCCTGCTCCAGTCTGATATCAATTCTTTATTCATACCTTGATAGATATCTTTCTCTTTTGGCCTTTTTATCCTCTCTAAAATATTTCTATTAGCCCTTACAGGCTGATCTGATGCTGTTATAACCTCTTTTCCATGTTTCATACAACCAGGACAAAGCATCATTTTTACGCCGTCGACAATTGCTGGCCTGCAATCACAACTTCTGCCACAGAGTTCGCATTCCATGAATATTCCCCTTCACATAGTAACAAAGAGAGGTTTTTTAGGCTTAGATTAATCCTGCTTTTTGAAGAGTCATCAAATCTTCAGTGCTAAGCTTTTCTCCTTTCTTGAACTTTCCAAATATATCGTTAGCCTCTTTCTGGACAAATGAAACCTCTTTTGCTTTTTTGGTCTTTCTTTCTTTTTCCTGGTTAGAAGATATCTCTCTTTCCAACTCATGAATTTTATCAACATGTTCTATAAAGTTACGGTGAACCTCATCTGCTTCAATTTTGGTTATTACAATTGTTTCATGAACCCCATTCACCTTTTTTACTAAGTTATCTAACTGTTTTGCCATCTTAATCATTTCTTCATGTTCTTCTTGAGCCCTCTCTGCAAGCTTTTCAACCAAATCATGCTGTTTTTCCGCTTTTTGCTTAATTATCTTTTCCTCATCAAGGGCTTTTTTAAGTTTGGGGTCTTTGTTCAAAAGGTCCTCTTGTTCCTTGATCCTGCTATGAGTCTGAGAAATGGATTCTATCAATTTCTTTTCTTTTTGGGGAGACATGGCTGTAGTCATCTGTTCATTTTCAAGATTTTTTAACTGTCTTTTCAACTCAGTAAGATTTGAACCAGATTTTGAAGAGCTTGCTCTTTCTAACTGTTCAATTTTCCTTTTTATTTCGTTGTGACCTTTATTAAAGTCGTTTCTCTGCTCTTTTGCATGTCTGACTCTTTCATTTAATTCGTCTCTAGTTCTTCTATGTTCGTTAATATTGTTTCGCATCTCTCTAACTTTAGAGTTCAACTGATCTCTTTCATCTG
>JAYEJG010000107.1:0-12155 GCA_034660435.1 Thermoplasmatota archaeon | reverse complement strand
TATGTCTGGACTTTGCTCTGTTATTTGGACCCATACAGAACATGTTTCTGCTTCAATACCGTAGTCGGATTTTGTATAACCTATTTCCTGAATAGTGGCTCTTACTATACTAGGGATATCAATATACCCCTTAGTGGTCATTTCACCAAAAATCATTACCCCGCCATTTTTTGTTCCAGCCTCTACTGCAACCCTAGAAAACTTATCCTGTTTCAATGCCTCATCGAGGATTGCATCAGAAATAAGATCACACATTTTATCAGGATGCCCTTCGGTCACTGATTCGGAACTTATCAATATCTTTTTCTTTGCCATAATTTCACCTATAATTCAATTTAAGTCCCCTAATTTGATAGAAAGTAAGAAACAAAAATCTAGTTATTAAGTGTTTTCAATTGAAACATAGTTTTCTCGTAGAAAGGAAGTGAAAAAATGAATTAATCATCGAATTTTCTTGTGACCCACACATCTTCATCGAGTGAGTCATAAATTGCTTCATCAGAGACATCATTCACTAGTTGCATTTTCTCCGATAATGCAGCTCTATTGCTTTTGCTTGCATCTTTCGCGTATTTTAATATTACATCCTTTCTTATGATCCAGTAATGTGTACGCCATTCACGTCCATCATAAAGAGTTGTCTCTTCACGTTCTGTTGTAAGCATCCCCTCTTCTTCAAGTATATAGAACAGTTGTCTGTCTTCAGGGTCCAATACATTATCTATTATGCGGTTATCAAATCCAAAAATATCTAAAACGAAGCCTGCATCTCTTTTAGCTTCTTCTACATCTATCCCAACTCTATTTGCTATTGCTTTTGATAAATCACTAAGTGTTATAATATTCATTATACTTCAACCTCTTCTTGCCTTTCTTGTACCAATTTTGAATTTAACAATAGTAAGTGTGTCACTAATCATATAAATACTTTTCTACCAAATAGTGTTAGCTTTTATCTAGCAATGTTAACAAAATCTGGCATTATCTGGCAAAATCGTCAGAAAGTTTATATAGAGGAAAAAGGTAATTACTAAGCAATGAAACAAGAAGAGGCATCAAAAAAGTTTTCTGGAGAATGGTTGCTCCTTTTTAATGACGAAATAGTCGATCATAGTGTAAACATAGAGGACATTCTAAAAATATACGATGAAAAATATCCTACAGACAAGTTTCCAAAGGATGAAATAAAAATATCAAAAGTATTATCTGAGAACACTAGATTACTCTAATTCTTATGTCAACCTCAACATTTGTGTTTGAATATAGAAAATATCCCATTGTGCCCATTAGATTTTATACGGGTGACAAAGAAACACCAGTTATTGACGCCCTTCTGGACTCTGGCGGAGATTTTATCGTAATCCCTATGCCCATCGCAAAATACCTTGATCTCAAATTAGAAAAAGCGGGATCTGTAGACACTGCAGGAGGGGCAACGAGTCTTTACAAAACCAGATTAAGCATGGATATAGGGGAAAAAGATAAAATATATGCCTACAAAGATATTGAAATCCATGTTTCGACTAGAAATGATATCCCTGTGCTTCTTGGACGGTGCCCTATTTTTGAAGACTACGAAATTATTTTCAAAAGACATGAAAACCAACTGGTCTTAAGATGGACTTCAACATAAAGTATTTATATATGAGGTAGTATAGCGGTAAGCTGTTTCACTCCTAATATTGGTTAGAGTGGGATATATAAAATAGTTCTCGGTTGAAGCTGCTCCGCCTAGGGCCTGTAGCTCAGCTAGGTAGAGCAACTGGCTTTTAACCAGTTGGCCAAGGGTTCGAATCCCTTCAGGCCCGCTTAAATATTGGAAAGCACTAGGAGGAAAATCTTGCGATGGCAAACTCGTCTGAGAAACAACAATTTGACATTATGGGGCATAAGTTGGTTCCAATACATGAAATAATTTCTAAAGAGGAAGAGAAAGAACTCTTTGAAAAGTATGATATAACTGTAGATCAGTTGCCAAAGATTTTGGACACAGATCCTGTTGTAATTTTTATAGACGCAAAACCGGGACAGATTATAAAAGTTACAAGAAAAAGTCAAACTGCAACAAAATCGATAGCATATAGACTTGTTGTAGAAAGTAACAAATAATGGGTGTAAAAATGAAGAAGCTTGTCGATGCCTTTTATAAAGAACGTAGTATAGTGAATCACCAGATTGCATCTTATAACGACTTTTTGGAGCATAGAATCCAAAATATTGTTGATAGCACCATAATTGGTCAAGAAGAGGAAATGGAAAGGGGACACATCTATCCCGAAATCGAGGGTTATAAGATAAAGTTTGGTAAAATAAAAATAGGGGAGCCTGAAGTCAAAGAGGCAGACGGTACGATAAGAAGACTAACCCCGATGGAAGCAAGACTTCGAGATCTTACATATGAGGCTCCACTAAGACTTGAGTTCATCCCAGTAAAAGATGGGGTGGAATATGATCCAGAGGAAGTAAGAATAGGCGAACTTCCAGTAATGATAAAGTCAAAGGCATGCAATTCAGCAAAACATATAATAGAAGGAGAGAAAGGTCATGAGCTATCTTATGAAGAATACAAAAAAGAACTTCAGCAGATGCAAGAAGATCCCCTTGATCCAGGTGGCTACTTTATTTCTAATGGTACAGAGCGAGTTCTTATAACTGTCGAAGATCTTGCACCTAATAGGGTTCTTGTAGAAAAATCAAGTAGATATGGTAGAAAAGTAGAAGTCGCAAAAGTATTTTCTCAAAGAGAAGGATATAGGGCACTTACAGTCGTTGAAAAGAAAAAAGATGGGATGCTAATGGTGTCCATTCCAACAACATATGGACAAATACCACTTATGATCCTCCTCAGGGGCCTTGGTATGGAGAACGACGAGGAAATCGTTGACGTGATAAGTGTTGGTCCAAAAATGGAGCCATATATCCTTGCAAACATCGAAGAATGTGCAAACGAATACGGAATTACAACAAAGGAAGAAGCTATTGCGTATCTTGGTAAGAAATTTGCAGGTGGACAAGCTAAAGAGTATAGAGTGAAAAGAGTGGAAACTTTGATGGATAGAAATCTTCTACCACATCTTGGAAACGAACCGGAAGACAGAATTACAAAAGCAATTTTTATGGCAAGAATGGGAATGGCAGTTCTTGAACTTGCACTTGGAAAAAGAGAACCGGATGACAAAGATCACTATGCAAACAAGAGATTAAAACTTGCAGGGGACTTAATGGAGGATTTGTTCCGTGTAGCGTTTACAGCACTTTGCAAGGATTTAAAATATCAAATTGAAAGAGTTCACTCAAAAGGAAAAGAAATTAAAATATCTTCATCACTTCGTTCAGACGTCTTATCCCAAAGAATCCATCATGCTCTTGCAACAGGCAACTGGGTCGGTGGAAGAGCAGGTATTTCACAGCTTCTTGACAGAACAAGCAATCTTGCAGTTTTAAGTCATTTAAGAAGAGTTACATCACCACTTACAAGATCACAACCTCACTTTGAGGCGCGTGATTTACATTCAACACAATGGGGAAGGCTTTGTCCTAATGAAACTCCAGAAGGGCCAAACTGTGGCCTTGTGAAAAATCTTTCACTTGCTGTAGAAATTTCAGAAGGTTACTCTGAAAAAGAAGTTGAAAGTATCCTGAAAGATCTGGAAATAAAGGAGATTTCTAAAAAATCAACTGGTACCAGGGTTTACCTTAATGGAGACCTTATAGGAATGCACCAAAATGGAAAGGAACTGGTGCAGAAACTAAGAATAAAAAGGAGAAAAGGAATTTTAAACAATGAAGTAAACATTGCTTATTATGAAGAAGCAAACGATGTTATTGTAAATTGTGACTGCGGTCGGCTTAGAAGACCTCTTGCAATTGTTGAAAAAGGAAAACTTCTTTTAACTCAAAAAATGCTAGATGACATTCAAGATGGGAAAAAGAAGTGGATGCACCTCGTAAATGAGGGCATTGTTGAGTACATCGATGCCGAGGAAGAAGAAAATACCCTTATCGCACTTACAGAGGAAGACATAACTACAGACCATACACATATGGAAATGGATCCAATGTGTATTTTGGGAATAGGTTCATCCCTTGTTCCATACCCTGAACACAACTCATCGCCAAGAATCACAATGGGTGCAGGGATGGGGAAACAATCTCTTGGATTTGGTTCAGCCAATTATAGGATACGGCCAGATACAAGAGAACACTTAATGCATTATCCACAAGTACAGCTTGTACAAACTCATCCTGTAAAATATATGAACTTTGCGAGAAGGCCCGCAGGTCAAAATTTTGTTGTTGCGGTTGCATCATATAAAGGGTACAACATGGAAGACGCTCTTGTTATGAGCAAAGCAGGTGTTGAAAGAGGACTTGCAAGAAGCACATTTTTCAGAACTTATAGCAGTGAAGAAAAACGTTATCCAGGTGGACAAGAAGATCACTTTGAAATTCCATCACCAGATTGTCGAGGAGTTAGAAGTGAAGAAATGTATGTTAACCTTGGCGAAGATGGGCTTATTTCACCCGAATGTGACGTGAACGGCTCAGACGTTTTAATCGGAAAAACCTCTCCACCAAGATTTCTAGAGGAACCAACTGATTTTTTAACACCTCAAAAACGAAGGGAGACTTCTGCTATAGTTCAGCACGGAGAAGGCGGAACTGTTGACAAAGTAATGCTATCTGAATCGGTAAACGGTTCAAGAATGGTCAAGATCAAAGTACGAGAGCAGAGAATCCCAGAGTATGGGGACAAGTTTGCAAGTAAACACGGACAGAAAGGAGTCATCGGACTTCTTGTTCCACAAGAAGAAATGCCATTTAATGAGTGGGGCATGAGCCCTGATTTAGTAATTAATCCACATGCAATTCCAAGTCGTATGACAGTCGGTCACGTTCTTGAAATGATTGGTGGAAAAGTTGGCTCGCTAGAAACAAGGATCGTCGAAGGTACAGCATTTAGCGGAGAACCGGAAGATGAACTTCGTAAAGCCCTTGTGAAAAATGGATTTAAACATAATGGAAAAGAACTTTTATATAACGCCGACACGGGAAAGCCATTGGAATGCGACATATTTGTAGGATGTATTTATTATCAGAAGCTTCACCACATGGTAGCAGGAAAGATACATGCAAGATCTCGTGGACCTGTTCAGATTCTTACAAGGCAACCAACAGAAGGAAGGGCTCGTGAAGGAGGTCTTCGTTTTGGGGAAATGGAAAGAGACTGCCTAATTGGTCATGGAGCATCAATGGTCATAAAAGACAGGCTTCTCGATGAATCTGATTTAACAATAAAACATGTGTGTAGCAACTGTGGACATGTTGCAATCTGTGACCGGCACGGTGCACTAAGATGCCTAGTTTGCGGAGATAAAGCAGATGTCCATCCAATTGAAATGAGTTATGCATTCAAGCTTTTAATTGATGAATTGAAATCTCTTGTAATTGCACCAAGAATCAAGTTAAAATCTCTTGTATAAGTTTGTGTAGGGTTGAGAAATGGAAAGAAAAAAAAGTATAACAAAAAAAATTGGGAGCATTGATTTTTCATTACTTTCTCCAAGTGAAATAAGAAGTATGAGTGCCACAAAGGTAATCACCGCCGATACATATGATGATGATGGTTTTCCAATAGCAATGGGCCTCATGGACCCAAGACTTGGTGTTATTGAACCAGGCCTAAGGTGTAAAACCTGTGGACTTCGTGTTGGTAAAGATAAATGCCCTGGCCATTTTGGGCATATCGATCTTGCAATGCCCGTGATACATGTAGGACTTGTCAAATCAATTAGAGACTGCTTGCGTGCTACATGTAGAGAATGCGGAAATATGCTCCTGACAGATAAGCAAAAAGGAGAATTCATTGATTTGATAAAAATGTACGATAAAGAAGGGCGAGATAAGACCTATCTTTTCAAACAGGTGATAAAAAACTGCCTAAAAGCGGATAAATGTCTTCGTTGTGGACGGGGGACAGGGAAAATAGAACTTGACAAGCCCACATCAGTCAGAGAAAATGGTAAAAAATTAACTCCTTCCGAAGTGCGTGAATGGCTTGAGAAAATAAAAGATGAAGACCTTGTGCTTTTAGACATTAACAAACTAGCAACAAGACCAGAATGGATGATTCTCACAGTTTTACCTGTACCTCCTGTTACAGTACGACCTTCAGTTACACTTGAAACAGGTGAACGGTCAGAGGACGACCTTACACACAAACTAGTTGATGTAATAAGAATAAACCAACGATTACAGGAAAACAGAGATGCTGGTGCACCACAACTTATTGTTGAAGATCTTTGGGAATTATTACAATATCATATCACTACCTATTTAGATAACCAGACATCGGGCATCCCTCCAGCAAGACACAGATCTGGAAGACCATTAAAGACCCTTGCCCAGAGATTAAAAGGAAAAGAAGGACGGTTCAGAAGCAATTTATCTGGAAAGCGTGTTAACTTTTCTGCTCGTACTGTTATTTCGCCTGATCCAAATCTTAGTATTAACGAAATTGGTGTTCCAATAGAAATAGCAAAAGAACTTACAATCCCAGTAAGAGTTACGCAGCATAATATTAAGTGGTGCCAAAAGACCATACAAAATAAAAAACTTGAATCCGACAAAAACGAAGAATATGATTCCTGCGCAAACTATGTTATAAAAGAGACAGAGGGGATAAAACGTCGTATAAAGATAACTGAAAGAAATGCAGACGAAGTGGCAGAAAAACTTGAACCAGGAGCGATTATTGAAAGGCAACTTATGGATGGGGATTTAACGCTCTTTAATCGCCAGCCATCGCTCCACAGAATGTCAATGATGGCCCATAGAGTTAAAGTCGTGCCATATAAGACATTTAGATTTAACCTGAGTGTATGTCCGCCATACAACGCTGATTTTGATGGTGATGAGATGAACCTTCACCTTTTACAGGGAGAAGAAGCAAAAGCAGAGGCTGAAATTTTAATGAAGGTTCAAGAGAACATCCTTTCTCCAAGATTTGGCGGTGCAATTATTGGAGGGATACATGACCACATATCTGGTGCGTTCTTATTGACACACAAAGACAAAAACATTCCATTAGACAATGCATCTAATATATTACATGCAATACAATACAAAGGAAAAACTCCAAAGATCGTAAAAGAAAATGGAATAGAATGCGTTAATGTAAAGGACATATTCAGTGCCCTCTTACCAAATGATCTTAATTTAGAATACAAAGCAAAGTGCTGTCTTAATTGTGACGTTTGCAAAGCACCGGAATGCCCCAATAATGCGTATGTAATCGTTAAAAATGGTGTGCTTAAACAGGGGACAATTGATGAAAACAGCATCGGTGCATTCAAAGGTAAAATCCTTGATAGAATAATAAGAGATCATGGAATGGCTACAGGAAGAGAATTCATCGACAATGTAACAAGACTTGCAATTGCATCCATAACGCTGTTTGGTTTTACTACAGGGATCGATGACGAAGACCTTCCCAACCAGGCTAAAAGGCAAATTGAACAGGGGCTGAATAAAGCATTGAAAAAAATTAGTCAACTTGTAAAAGCTTATGAAAATGGTGAGCTTGAGTCATTGCCTGGTAGAAGTCTTGAAGAAACGCTTGAAATGGAAATTATGAGAGTTGCAGGTAAAGCAAGAGATGCAGCTGGCGAAGTTGCAGGAAACCATTTAGGGCTTGACAATAGTGCAGTTATAATGGCAAAATCTGGTGCAAGAGGTTCTATGCTTAATCTTTCACAGATGTCGGGCTGTGTTGGACAGCAAGCAGTTAGAGGAGAAAGAATCCACAGAGGATACCAACATCGTACGCTGCCACACTTCAAAAGAGGAGACTTAGGGGCAAGTGCCAAAGGATTTGTCGCAAGCTGCTATAAAAAGGGACTTTCCCCAACTGAATATTTCTTCCATTCAATGGGTGGAAGAGAAGGTCTTGTGGATACTGCAGTTCGTACATCCCGATCAGGCTATATGCAAAGACGTCTCATAAATGCTCTTGAAGATATCAGAGTGGAACGTGATAGAACTGTGAGACATACTGGTGGCCGCATCATTCAATTTATTTATGGGGAAGATGGCATAGACCCAACGAAAAGCATTGCAGGTAAAGCAGTCGATATCGATAGAATAATTAATGACGTCAAGGGGGGAGCATAGTTGCCAAAGAAAAATCCTTCCAAAACAACCAAAGTTCCAAAAAAGGATGACAAAGAGAAGAAGGAAACCAAAGAAGTAAAAAAGGACCTTAAAATTAAAAAAGAAAAAACTCTAAAACAAGAGAAAAAGAGTGAAAACAAAGAAAAAACTGTGAAGAAAACTGAGGAGAAAAAAACAACTGCAAAAAAAACTGCTACAAAAGCAAAAAAAACTAAAAAAGAAATGGAAGGGCAAAAGAGTCGAAAGAGAAAAACAACTGCAAAAACAAAAAAGAAAAACAAAAAAATTGATGTGGAAGGAAAAAAAGAGATGGTTATTCCTTCAAAACCCAAAGAAGAGTCAAAGGAACACAAGGAACTGAGAAAAGAAATTGAGAAGATATTAAAAGGAAAATTTCTCCCAATATCAATAATTGATTCAATTATCGCAAGAGCAACCTCCGATAAGGATTTAAAAACAAACCTAAAGAAGATTATCACAAAAGCAACTGAGTATTACGAGAAAAACTTAATTGATCCTTCAGAAGCCTGTGGAATCGTTGGTGCCCAAAGTATTGGGGAACCAGGTACACAAATGACAATGAGAACGTTCCACTACGCGGGTGTCGCTGAGATTAACGTTACGCTGGGATTGCCACGACTTATCGAAATTGTAGATGCAAGATCTATTCCATCAACACCCATGATGAACATTTACTTAAGAGACGAATACAAGCTAAATCCAAACCTTGCAAAAGAAATAGCAAATCAAATCGAAATCACAATCTTAAATGATATTGCAGATATTGCTACGGACCTCACAGGTCTAACGACTTATATAAATTTAAATAAAAAGACGATGGGAGATAAAGGGCTTACAATTGATGAGGTGTTGGATTCAGTAAAAAAGATAAAAAAAATTGACGCGAAGATTGAAAGAGGCAAAATCAAAGTAACGCTTGATGAACCTTCATATAAGAAGCTTTTAGACGTAACTGAGATATTAAAAGCACTTAAGGTAAAAGGTGTTAATGGTATAAAGCGTATAATTATTAGGAAGGAACCAAACAAGGGATACGTAATTTATAGTGAAGGAAGCAACCTCGAAAAGGTTCTTGAAGTTAAAGGAGTAGATCCATATAGAACTGCAACAAATGACATTCAAGCAGTTGGAAGAGTTCTAGGAATTGAAGCTGCAAGAAATATGATTATACAAGAAGCACACAACACTTTGTCTGAACAAGGTCTTAATGTAGATACAAGGCACATTATGCTTGTTGCTGATGTTATGACTGCAAACGGCAGCATCAAGGCAATTGGAAGACATGGAGTCAGTAAAGAAAAAGAGTCGGTTCTTGCAAGAGCGGCATTTGAGATTACAGTTGCCCATCTTCTTCAAGCAAGTAGAAGAGGAGAAGCAGACAAACTTGGAGGAGTTGCAGAAAATATCATAGTTGGCCAACCAGTCAATTTAGGAACTGGTGCAATTGAACTTGTCATGAAAAGGAATAAGAAGAAGGGAAAATAAAATGGTTGATGTCGACAAACTATTAAAAAGTACAGTTAAAAAGGGAAAAGTCAAAATTGGTACAAAAGAAACAAAAGCTGTAATGAATGATGGATCCACTAAGCTAGTAGTAATATCTAAAAATTGTCCACATTCAGAAGAGTTGAATAAACTTGCAAAAAAGAAAAAAATACCAGTGTACAATCACAATTTAAACTCTATCGACCTTGGATATGTGTGTGGTAAAGTATACTCGGTTTCTACTTTAGCGGTAATTGAAGATGGTGGATCAAATATATTGCAAATTGTCAAAAAAAGGTAGTAATTAGATGAGTGAAATACTCTTTTCAAACGAATTAATGCAATATATGAACATGGCCAGTAAAATAACCAAAGCACATATTTTAGATTGTTACGTATCAGATGATGCAAAACTGGTTTTCATAGTTCAAAAAGGACAGCTTGGGATTGCAATAGGGAAAAAAGCAAAAAATATAGAAAGGCTAAGAATGCTTTTTAAAAAAAGTATAAAATTTGTTGAATTTGACGAAAACAAAGAGAAATTCATAATAAACCTATGCAAACCATATAAAATAAACAAGCTTGAATTTGAAGGAGATCAAGAATCGCAAATTGCTAAATTAACAGTAGAACTTAGCGATAAATCAAAACTTATTGGCAAAGGCGGCAAAAATATAGAAACAATAAGAATTCTTGCCAAAAGACACCACTCTATCAAAGACGTTCGAATAAAATAATTCTTTACAATAAACATAACAGTTTATAATGGGATTTTGCATTCTCGTCTGGGGAGTACGTCTGAAAATAAAAGAACACCCAATAATTGATTTCAAAGAACAGGAAAAGATTACGTTTTATTTTAATGATAAAAAAGTAGAGGGGTATAATGGAGACAGTATTGCCTCAGCTCTTCATGCAGCGGGAATAAAGCATTTTACAACAAGCTTAAAGTACGAAAGACCTCGAGGGTTCTTCTGTGGTATCGGAAAATGCTCTTCATGCCTTATGAGGGTAAATGGCGTTCCTAATGTCAGAACTTGTATTGCACCTTTAAAAGAAGGAATAAAAGTAGAAAAACAGGATAAACTGCCCGAGTTAAGAGACTTAGAATTTAGATGCAAAGCAAATAAAAAAATTGATTATGATATTTTGGTAGTAGGAGCTGGACCTGCGGGTCTTTGTGCAAGTCTAGAGGCAGCAAAACAGGGTGCAAAGGTTCTTCTTGTTGATGAAAATCAAATGGTTGGCGGGCAATTAATAAAACAGACACACAAGTTTTTTGGCTCTAAAAATGAAAAAGCGGGAATACGTGGCATCAACATTGCAAAGAATCTAAAAAATGAGCTAAAAGAGTTGAAAAAAGAAGGTAAAATAAAATTAATGCTCGACTCTACAGTAATTGGCTATTATGAAGGGGAATCAGGCGGACATATATTTGGTGTTATTAAAAGAGAAGATTATGAAAGTAGACTTTACGAAGTGAAATGTAAATCTGCAATATTTTCCTGTGGTGCTATGGAAAACATGCTTCTTTTCCCAGGTAATGATCTTCCTGGCGTATATGGTGCGGGAGGGGTCCAAACTCTAATGAACGTCTATGGAGTAAAACCTGGAAAAAAAGTGTTGATGATAGGTGCTGGAAACGTTGGCCTCATAGTTTCATATCAATTGTTACAGGCGGGGGTAGAAGTAGATAGA
Organism: Thermoplasmatota archaeon; assembly: GCA_034660435.1. Lineage (GTDB taxonomy): Archaea > Thermoplasmatota > E2 > DHVEG-1 > DHVEG-1 > JAYEJG01. Next base: position 779 of record JAYEJG010000107.1, on the reverse strand, counting down.
GTCATCGAAGCAGCATCAATAATAGGTGGATACCACGTTCATGCAGCAAAACTTAGGAGATGTGGAGTTCCAATTCAAACATCTCATTCTATAAAAGAAGTATACGGGAATGGAAAAGTGGAAGGTGCAGTAATTGTAGAACTTGATAACCATTGGAAACCAATCAAAGGCTCGGAGGAAAAGATAGAATGTGATACTGTTTGCCTTGCCGTTGGACTTACCCCCTCTATAAGACTTCTTATGCAGGTTGGAGTTGAAAACGAATTTATTCCTGAAGCAGGGGGTTACGTTGCAATTCACGATGACTCTATGCAGACAACAGTTAAGGGGGTGTATGTCGCAGGGGATTCATCCGGAATAGAAGAGGCGTCTACTGCAATGATAGAAGGGGAAATTGCAGGGCTTTCTGCAGCAATGACTCTTAATTATGACAAAAGCGCAAAGCGAAGAAAAAAACAGTTTACTACAGATTTGGAAAAACTTAGAGCGGGACCATTTGGAGAAAAACCAAGAAAAAGCAAAGAGAAAATCAAAAAACTTTGGGGGAAGCAATATGTATGATTATGAAAGAACTGGACTTTTATCGGTAAAAGATTTGAAACTTCCTTCAGAAGAACAACTGGAAAAAGGAGTTGCAATAATAGAATGCATACAAAAAATTCCATGTAATCCATGCGTTGAATCGTGCCCAGTCAATGCGATTACAATGAAGAACATCAATGACCTGCCAATAATCGATTATGATAAATGTGTTGGATGCGGAAAGTGCGTTGGAGTCT
>JAYEJG010000106.1:0-2382 GCA_034660435.1 Thermoplasmatota archaeon | reverse complement strand
TCTGGTGCTCCATGATGAGCTGCAATGTAAGCAGCAGGCCCAATAAACAGGGCTTTTTCTTTTTCACCAGCAGGTTGTAATTCTGTAACATACCAATATGTCCATGGATCAATAGTTGTAAAGACAACATCGTGACTATTTGTTTTTTCCTGTATTGCTTCATAGATATCTTCAACTTCTATGAAATGACTATTTATTGGCGCAATTTTTTCAAGATTTTTTAAAACTTTATCATTTGCATTTGAGCCAAAGTCGACTAAATGAATTTCTTTAACACCAAGTTTGTAAAGTACTTCTGTTGTTTCATCAGAAAGTTCTGAACTAGATGAATAAAGCAACGGTGCGTTTAGAGTACTTGCTAGAATTGCTCCTTCAGTTGCTGATGTGAGCGAATCTCCTTCTTCTTTGGAAATCCTTTGTTTCCATGAATATTCAACTTCAAAATCAACAGGGCTATTTATATTATCCATTACAAATACACATAGTTTATAGTTTTCACCATCAATGCACTGACCAAGTTCATCAAGAGACAATTCTTGATTATCGGATTTACTTTCATTTACAACAGATAAAATTTCTTCACCACTTGGCCCTATAAGTGAAAAACCAAGGTTTACACTGGGGTTATCCCAAGTTAATTTAAAATCTACATCGGTACATTCAAATGGTATACTGTCTGGAATCTCAATTTCTTCTCCAGGATACATCTTTATATCAACATTATATGTAACTCCACCTATTAGATTTGATAGTCTTTCTCCAAGAGTACCATACTTGTTTACAGGGCCTTTTGTTGGAAGATCCGTTAAACCAACCATCCATTTACCAGTTTCATATACATAGGATTTTAATCGTTCTGCATCGGCGTCCATTCCTAACTGAGTATTACAAGTTGCACCAGCGGCAACTTGCATCCATTCATCTTTATGTTTACAGTATAATTGAATATCTTTGTCGCCTGTAGGTATAAGTATATGACAAAAAGCTGCCTTAAGATGTATATCTATTGATGCCCACCAAGCACGTGCTGTTATATATTTATATTCCTCAGGTACATCAAACTCACGATACTGAGGGTTCAACTTATTTGTCTGTTTGAATTTGAAAGTGCTATCTTCATTTATATTACATGCAGGAATTGTTCCTTTTAAATTACCTGTAAATCTTTCATTGGATCTTTCAAATTCTTCATCTATTACTGCTATTACTGCATCATTTGAATATGACCATTCGCTAAGTGCTAAATCATTAGCAATGCTATAAGGGTCTTCACTTTCTATTGTTGTGTACTCCTTTGCTTTCCAGGAACTATCCAGTTTGTTCTTTGGAACATTTATGAGAGTCATCTGGTCTGCTTTACCATTACAGTACCCCATCCAGTCTTCCATGAAGTAATCAAGACTCTGTCGAGCATTCAAAGATTTTTCTTTATCTTCTTCAACAGGGTATTCATCTTGATAGAAAAGAAGTGGATTTGAATACAACTTTTCACCATCATCAAAGACTGCAGTTGGAACTGCTGCAAGATAAGCATAATCATCCAAATAGCTGTTTTCATCAAAGTTTACAAAAGTTGCCTTCTTCATTGGAACCACCGGCTTGTAAGAAGGCCCTTTGTCAAAACCTTCAACACTATTAGCATCTAACCCAATAGTAACAGGTATAATTGCTGCGCTCAGCATTATAAAAACTAATGCTATTGCCAAAACACTACTTGATTTTTTTATCATATTTGTATTTCCCCCAACAATGAATATGATTCCTTTTTATATATGTTTTTATATAATATATAAGACTTGTGATATAAAATCTCTATTTTCTGTATTATATTTACTCCTAGAGATTAAAAAAATAAAAAAAGAAAGTTAATAGACTTTGTTGAAGTCTACTATTATTTGTTTGTTTTTTTCTTCTTTCTGTATTATATTTACTTCTAGAGATTAAAAAAATAAAAAAAGAAAGTTAATAGACTTTGTTGAAGTCTACTATTATTTGTTTGTTTTTTTCTTCTTTGATACAACAGCAAATACTATGACCAGTGCAACGATTATTGCCAATGCAACAATTATTCCAAGGTATTCCTGTAGAAGTGTCACTGGTTCTCTCTCATTTGGATAATCGGTTGCACCAAATGGCATATGACCGTTAATTGTCAGTTCTTCATCGTATCTAATTGGTTGTACATCGTCCTTTTCCCAGTGGTTTGCATCACTGTATTCTGTACTTGGAACAAACATGCGAAGATCTGGATCGCCATAATAAAGCACGTTTTCGTTGTTATCCCACCAAAATCTTGGCCCTTCTTCCACATCTCCGATATGAAGTATTCCTACATGACTTATTCCTTTGTTGTATGCCTCTCCTACTGTGTCGCCTAGGATA
>JAYEJG010000105.1:0-2399 GCA_034660435.1 Thermoplasmatota archaeon | reverse complement strand
AGCTGGAAATACGTTAGGGGAACCGATAGAAGATAATAAATGTGATAAAACTTGCCCAGTGTGTGGCAAACCTGCAATAACCTGGATGAGGTATGCAAGAACATATTAAAGGAGAGAAGGAAATGGCAAGCAAAATAACAGAATTTTTTAGAGAGTATATATTGGGCTTTAGTATTGCGTTAACAATTGCTTCAGTCTTTTTGATTTTGATGGGAGTAATCTGGTTTTGGGCAAACGATCTAACACTTGGATTTTATACAGACCTAATAAACAGTCTTGAAGGATGGAATGGCTACTTGCTGATAATCGGTTTCGTTCTTTTACTTACTGGTACATGGTATCTATACAGCTACAACAAAAATCGAAAATTCATACTGGAAGAACTTGAAACAAACAAGCGATCAGAACTTCTAAAAAAACACAATGAATTAAAAAGCACTGCAAAACACATGCCAACTAAATACCGAGACATGTTAAAAAAGAAAGAAGAAGAATTGAAGATAAAATAACTATTTTTACGGGTGTGAAAAAATAACAGATCTCTATGTCATTCTAGTTGAACCAAAATATGGCGGGAATGTAGGCGCCGTAGCTAGATCCATGGCAAATTTTGATTTCGATAAACTTATTCTTGTAAACCCTTGCGAACTTGATGACACATGTTACGCCCGCTCTATGCATGCCTACAAAATACTTGACAAAGCAAGAATTTTCTCATCCTTTGAAGAAGCAATCAGAGACATGGATTATTTGGTTGCTACTTCATCTATAGAAAGTCAAAACGATAAAAGACACCTTAGAAACGCCGTATTGCTTGAAGATTTTTCTGAAAAGATATTTGAATTGGAAGGAAAAGTAGGACTGATTTTTGGTCGAGAAGACTATGGTCTTTATAATGAAGAAATAGCAAAATGCGACATAATGTTAAAAATACCTACGAGTGAATCATACCTTTCACTTAACCTTTCACATGCAGTTTGCCTTGTTTTATACTTGTTATTTATCAAAAGAAAATTTGAACCAACAGAGAAAAAAGTAATTGAAGGTATTGAAAAAGAAAAAATTTATGAACATTTTTCAAAACTCCTAGAATTGATTAACTATCCAGAGCATAAAAAGAAAAATACACAAGTTATGTTTAAAAGAGTCATGGGTAGGGCAATACCTTCAAAGTGGGAGTACCATACACTCATGGGCGTTATTAGCAGATCTATTGAAAATATTAAAAACAATAAAAACAAATAGGGGCCCCTATACCGTCTCTATTGTAAAATAAACTTTTGTCTCTCTTAGTGCGGCATGTACTTTATCTGCAAACCATACCAACTCTTTAATATTTGTAGATTCTTCACCCCACTCGTAGACAAAATCATAATTGCCTTGGGCAGCTTTAAAACCCATGTTTAATAGCTGATCTTTTACTTCTGATGGCGCCACTCCTTCGCTGTTAAACATTATCGTTAGATATGTTTTCATTTGTATCACTTCAAAAGTAGATTGTTATGAGAGTATTAAATGATTGCGATTTCCTTTACAGCATTATATGAAAAATTAGTAACCAGAACGTCTAGGCAGACATAGGAATAGGAGCAAAACAAAGCATGAAAATAATCAGTACTAAAACTCCAATCAGTTTTCTCCTCGTATCAAGACTTGAAAAATCATTTAGAGGAGGTTGATGTTGTGTTCCTATCATAAATAAAATAATGAATGCAAAAACTAACCATGTCGTAGAGAACATGCCAAGTCCCAGTAATAAAAATATAACTGCCCAACTTGCATATTTGTATTTTCCTTTAAGTATCGCCCGTGATACATGCCCACCATCAAGTTGACCGATTGGCAGAAGATTAACAGCAGTTAAAAAGAATCCAGCCCAACCCGCAAACAATGTTGGATGCATTACTGTATTGGATGGTATTGCAAAAAAACTGCTTAGTGCTTGGAGTACAAGAGGAAAAGTAAATGTTATGACCTCTTCTCCAGCAGGTATAAAAATAGGATTTTGTTGCATCAGAAATAATCCTATGAGTGAAACAGGAATAGCGACAAGAAAACCGCATATAGGCCCAGATGCACCCACATCCAACAGTGCTTTTCTATCTGGAATTGGATCTTTAGTTGATATAAGTGCACCAAGAGTCCCCAAAATAAATGGCGGTGGTAGAGGCATGAAAAACGGCAGAGACGTATCTAAGTTGTGTCTCTTAGATGTAAAATAGTGCCCCATTTCATGAATGCCCAATATTGAAATTAGCGGTATTGAAAAAAAGATGAATCCTTCAAATAGATAGTTCAAAGATATTATTTCAGACCAACTTGCACCATATATTTCTACCCACAACAGGGAACCCGCCAATGTTGTTGTAATAATTGTTGCTATGAAAAGCACAATATTG
>JAYEJG010000104.1:0-2400 GCA_034660435.1 Thermoplasmatota archaeon | reverse complement strand
CATAAGTTTCTACATTGACCTGAGACGTCTGATTCTCTCATCAATAGGTGGATGTGTTGCCCAAATTGAGTTAACTGATTGGCTTTTGAACGGATTGGCAATATAAAGAGGTGCCACTGTTTTTGATCCCTTTGGTTTTCCCTTTGGATGATCTCCTTTTATTTTCTCAAGGGCCTTTGCAAGACCTTCTGGATTTCTTGTAAGATATGCACCGTTTGAATCAGCCAGATATTCTCTGCGCCGTGAAATCAGAAGATACACAAGCCTTGAAAAAATAGGTGCCAGTACAACAAGTAAAATTGCTATAATTAAAAGAATTCCACCACCGCCATTTTTTCGACCTCTTCCTGCACCGCCCCAGAACATTGAATAAAATAATATTTCTGCAAGAAGCGCTATTGTCCCGACAACTGCTAGTGTTACCGTTGCTATAAGAATATCGTGGTTTTTTATATGGCTCATTTCGTGAGCCATAACACCTTCAAGCTCGTCTTTATCCAGCTTCCGCAGTGCACCGGTTGTTGCACATATAACTGATTTTTCTGGCTTTTTTCCCGTTGCAAATGCATTGATGTTATCAGATTCTTGCACATATGTTTTTGGGGGTGGAATGCCTGCAGCTATTGCCATTTCTTCAACTTTATAGACGAATAGTTTTTCTTCTCTAATTTGTGGATTTGCAGGTCGTGCTTTTGCAGCAGACAACACGGTTCGCACAGAAAACGAGTATGTGATTCCTACATAAACAAGTGCTATTGGAATACCAAATATAAGTGCAATATAGATGTCTCCAAAGAGAATGTATCCAAATGCAGAAATAACTGAAAAAAGTAAGAGCACCATAAGTGTACAAACAATTACTGTGTCTCGTTTGTTTTTTCGTATATGATCTTCCACAAGCATTTGCTTTTCCATGATATCAGGCGTTTATGGTTTTTAGAAGCTTACCTTAGGCAGTTCTCTAGATGCTTCTGGTATTTGTAGCATTTCTCTTGTTTTTCTTTTCATTCTTTTTGCAAACCATAGTCCGGGGAACGTCTCAATTGTATTGTTATATGACAAAACTGAGTCGTTGTAATGTTGTCTTGAATATGCTATTTTATCCTCGGTATGAGTTAGTTCATCTTGTAGATTTAAAAAGTTTTGATTTGCTTTGAGATCTGGATAGTTCTCTGAAACTGCAAACAATGTTTTTAGTGCACCGGTAAGCATGTTATCCGCATTGATGTTCTCCTGTGGTGTTTTTGCATTCATGAGTGATGTTCGTGCTTTAGTAACATTCTCAAGAACTTCCCGCTCATGTTTCATATATCCCTTGACGGTGTCCATGAGGTTTGGTATAAGATCTGCTCTTCTCCTGAGTTGCACATCAATTTGTGCCCAAGAATTATCTATCCGGTTTTCAGTTCTAATTATTTTGTTGTAGAATCCCCAGTATATCAGTGCAAAGATCACTACAAGTATTATTACAAATATCCCTATTATTAACCACATATTATTTCCTCCGACTTTATCGTTGGTTAATACCACTTTTTATATAAAGCTATTGTGCCGTTCATCCTGGTACAATGTTTATTTTTTGTTTGATTTAAATAGATCGTGCGCTTCTTTTGCAGTGTATTTTTTGTGCACTATTGCATTTACGGCTTTAATCATTCCAACTGAGTCTGTACTTTGAAAGACGTTTCTACCCATGTCAACACCGATTGCTCCTGCTTGTATTGCATCATATGCCATTTTTAGTGCATCTTGCTCTGGCTGCTTTTTTCCACCAGCAATGACTATTGGTACAGGACACGTATCTACGACTTTTTCAAAGTCTTTGCAGAAATATGTTTTAACGACATGAGCGCCAAGTTCTGCTGCCATGCGTGATGCAAGTGAAAGATATCGTGCATCTTTGCCAAGACCTTTACCAACAGCCGTTACCGCAAGAACTGGTATGCCGTAGCGTTCTGCCTGGTCAATATACTCGGCCATTCCTAAAAGTGTATCTCGTTCAAATGGTTGACCGACAAGAATCGAAAAAGCAACACCTGAAGCATTTAATCTTATTGCATCTTCTATTGATACTGCTGTCCCCTCATGAAGTAGTTCTGGGCCTATGATACTCGTTCCACCTGATACGCGCAACACTATTGGGATGTTTGTATTTGGATCGATATAGTTTCTAAGGCCCCCTCGAGTAATCATAAGAGTGTCTGCATAACGAATTAATGGATCTGTCATTGTTTTAATGTTTTCAAGACCTGTTGTTGGCCCCATGAAATATCCATGATCAACGGCAAGCATTACAGTATGCCCATCCTTTGGTTTGATTATTTTAGATAGCCGATTTTTCATTCCCCAGTCCATAACAATATCGCCTCTAATTCCCCAGTAAATATGAAGAGGTTATAT
>JAYEJG010000103.1:0-2428 GCA_034660435.1 Thermoplasmatota archaeon | reverse complement strand
TCATCTAGCATGTGTAGCGGACCAAAAAAAGATATGCTACTCGTGTTTATTTTAGTTTGTAAATATTTTATGCACAAAAATTTCATGGGGGGGGGGTAGAAGAGGGAGGTCAAGAAACAAGAAGAGGCAAATCAAAAAGTCTTGACCCCACCTCCACACTGGCAAAACTTCAATCTAATCTATGTTATTCTCTTTACGGCATTATATTTAAGCATACCTTATAAAAATACCAAAATGCAAAATGTGTCGTCTTGACAAAATTACAAATTTTTAGGCAATTGTCGAATTTTAACTGCTATTACTGCAACTATCTAATCACCTACACATATAGCTACACATTCTCTTACACTAAAGACTTAAATATCACTATATTATTTTTATCTCACACTTTAAAAACAAAAAAGAGAGGAGTGAGAGATGGAAGAAATGTTAAGGAAAATAGGAAGTTGGCTATTTCTAATAGGAATCCTACTTTCTGTAGTAATCGGTATAGTTCTAGGCGCAAACATTTGGGAAATGCAATGGTGGGTTACTGTACTCTTAGCGGTACTGGGATTCGTTGTTGGAATACTGTCATTCTTTGCAGTAGGAACAATAACCCATGAAAAAGTACCAACATTTTTAATTGCAGCATTGATGCTGGTTGGTATTGGAGCAACAACAAACTTCTTTGAGAACATAGAAATCATAGGCCCATACTTTACATACATTGCAGGAATGCTTGCAGTGTTTGTAGCACCGGCAGCGGGACTTCTTGCAATCAGGGCAATATGGGACACTGGAAAAACAGAAGAAATAGACATTGCAAAAAAAGTAATGAACAAATAGTCATGGGATACAAAATCCCATTTTTTTATTTTTTTAGATTACTCGGACAAATCAATTATTCCAATAATTTAAAAACCATTTATACACACTTACAATAGTCATGGTTGCCAAACCAGCACCAAAACCCACTAGAACCATGGCTATCGCAGGCATTTACTTCTTCACCACCATAGAATTTAAACCGATTTTAACAATCATTCAGACCACCGTTCTAGTTTAATGCAACCAAGGAAGACGTGCCATAGTTGAACATTATCATGTTATAATGTGTCGTTAATATTATTTAATACTTTCTTAGAAAAATTACATTGTGGCACACTTTCGTAGAATTCTGCATTAAAAAAATTAGAACGTGGGGTGCAGTACTACATTTTGTACATTACAAGTCCCGAGAGCATTTTTGGCAGGAAATAAGTTGACTTCTGAGGCATGTGCTCTCCCGCATCTGCTATTGCTTTTAATTCTTCGATTTTAGTGGCATTCATCAGGAATGAAATGTCGAATTTTTCGTTTTCAACAAATTTTATTGCTTCACCGTTAACCCTAGTATATTTAACATGGTCTTCAAGGTTGTCTTCATCAACACCCAGTATCTTCTCAAGTATGATCTTGTGTAAAATCGAGACATCAAGAGTTCTCCACGTTTTTGACCTTTCAGCTGCAAGTTTGTCCATAATCTTTTCATCTTTTAACGTCAGAATATAGTATTTGCCGGTTTTTGAATACAATGCAAATTTATGTTCATCAACAGTTTGGATGGCGTCCATTATCTTTTTACCAACTGAGTCAAAATTCCCACTTGAAAGATCAATTGGCTTTTCTTCAACTGCAAAATATTTTTGAAGCTTTTCTAGAAGATTGTTCATATTTAAATCAGGCATTTTGATGAATCTGTGCGTTGGAAGTATACTCAATCCTTCGTCAAATATATTTGCTAGAATTACCATGCGATAATTGAATGGGGCATTTTCACCAGTATTGCCAGTTTTTTCCTTTATTTCGTTTGCATAATTTATTGCTGTCTGGTATCTGTGGTGCCCATCTGCTATAAATAAAATCTCATTATCTAATTTTTTGGAGATCATTGATATTACGTTTTCATCCTCGATTTTCCAGAGTTTATGGTCAAAGCCGTCATAGCCATTTACATTGATAATGGGCTTGTTGATTAGTGAGTCAATTTTTTCCCTTATTTCATCGTTTTTATCAATATATAAAAGTTGTATCGGCTCAAGATTTGCATGACATGCTCTCATCAAATTTAACCGGTCTGCCTTTGGCTTTGATAGAGTTTGTTCATGGGCTTTAACCAGTTTATAATCTGGATCTAGTTTCAAGAGCGTGAAAAATCCATTCATTGTCTTTGTTTCGTTGTCGTGCTTGTAGGTAATTTTATATGGAAAAATTGCTGGTTTATCTGAAGGCTTTAAAAAGCCTTCATTTTTCCATTTTCCGAAAAGCTCTTTTGCCCGTGTGTACCTGTTATCTTCATCTGTATCTGCAGGATTTGTTTTGTTCAGAATAAGTCTAACAAAATTATGGTCATTCTTCTCATAAAGCTGATCTTGCATTTCTCCAGATATGATGTCATATGGGGGAG
>JAYEJG010000102.1:0-2440 GCA_034660435.1 Thermoplasmatota archaeon | reverse complement strand
TTTCTGCAATAGGCCATAACACCAACAAAATAGACCTAATAATTATGGGTGGAACATTTACTGCAAGAAACCCAGATTACCAAGACTGGTTTGTAAAACGCTGTTTTGATGCGTTTAATGAAACTGATTCTGAAAACCTTAGAGAAGCAAAAAAGACAAATGAACTCGCAAATCATCGTTGCATTGGACTTACAGTTGAAACAAGACCAGATTGGTTTAGATTACAGCATGTTGACAGATCTCTTGAACTTGGAGCAACACGTGTTGAGTTGGGAGTACAAACAACATTTGACAATATACTATACAACATCAAAAGGGGACATACCGTAACAGATTCAATTCTTGCAACTAGAATAGCAAAGGATAGTGGTTTTAAGGTTTGTTACCACATGATGCCAGGACTTCCCGACTCAAATTATGATAAAGATATTGAAGCATTCAAAACAATTTTTGAATATCCTGATTTCAAACCAGACATGATAAAAATTTATCCGACTCTTACAATTAAAGGAACAAAACTATATGACATGTGGAAAAAAGGCGATTACGAACCACTCAGTACCAAAAAAGCAGCCGAGCTTATCTCTGAAATAAAAGAGTATGTTCCAGAGTGGGTTAGAATCCAAAGAGTACAAAGAGATGTTCCATCCCCATACATCGATGCAGGTGTTGATAAAAGCAATTTAAGACAATTTGTTGAAAAAGAGTTAATAAAACATCACAGGAAGTGTAGATGCATAAGATGCAGGGAAATTGGCCATAAATCACTAAGAGAAAACATTGAGATAAACGAAGATAACATATCAATGGACGTAACAAACTATGATGCAAGTGCAAGTAGCGAAATTTTTATTTCTCTTGTTGAAAAAAGTTGTGATGGGCTTATCGGATTTTTAAGATTAAGAGATATCGAAAACTCACACAGACTCGAATTATCAAAAAATCCATGCATGATTATCAGAGAACTAAAAGTTGTGGGCAAACAGTTACCCATGGGCGAAAAAGACGAAAAAGGTTTCCAACACAAAGGTTTTGGAAAAGAACTAATTAAAGAGGCTGAACGCATCTGTTATGAAGAGTTTGACAAAAGGAATTTGTTTGTTATAAGTGGTATTGGTGTAAAAGAATACTATAGAAAACTTAATTTCAAAGATGATGGAGTTTATCTTTGTAAAAAACTTTTGCAGTAAGACTATAATATTATCTTTTGTTTCAGGATTCCCTGTATGAAAATTCAAACAGAATGCGTGCCATGCCTTTTGAGAAGAATAATCTTCGAATCTGAACAGAGTACAGAAGATAAAGAAAAAAGAAAGATGGCAATTCAAAACGCCTGTAAGCTTTTATCAGAAATTTATGATCCAGATGTCTGTAGTGCTATAATTGCAACAAAAGTGCATAAAATTGTATATGAAACGCTTGGCGATAATGACCCATATTCTGATTTAAAAAACCAAGCCAATGAGGTTGCTAAAAAACTATTGCCAAAAGCAGAAGAAATTGTGAAAACTTCAGACGACCCCCTAAAAGCAAGCATGGTCTGTGCAATAATTGGAAATCTTATGGATTTTGGAATTCCTGGTGGAAGCAAAAGTCCCGAAGATCTAAAAGAGGTCTTTGAAAAATCCTATCGAGATGGACTTGGTTATGATGACTATGACAAAGTTAAATATCTGATATCAAAATCAAAAAATGTAGTGTTGTTTACTGACAATTGTGGTGAAATTGTTTTCGATAAAATGCTTTGCAGAGAAATAAAAAAGCTTAATCCCGATATATTTCTAACGTTAGTTGTTAAGGGAAAAGATGTTCTTTCAGATGCAACAATGGACGATGCACTAGAACTTGGTTTTGAAGAAGTTGTTGATGAAATTTTAACAACTGGCAGTTTTGCAGTGGGTGTCAATTTTGAAAATCTTCCTAAAGAGCTGGAAAATACCCTGAGAAAAACCGATTTGATAATATGCAAAGGAATGGCAAATTATGAGGCGTTTTCTGAAACAGATTATAGGCCCATTGCATATCTTATGAAAATAAAATGTAATGCTATTGCCAGTTCCATGAAAGTAAAACAAGATATCAGCGTAGTAAAACTATATGAATAATGGTTAATTTCTATTTTATTTCCGCTCTTTTACCTGTTACCATATAGTTTACCTTTTCAGCGATCTTACATGCATGATCAGCGCACCGTTCAAGATACCTAGATATCATACTATAATACATACACATCTCGATTTTCTTACTGTTCTCCATCATATATGTAAGTGATTCTCTGAAGATTGTATTACGTAGAGCATCAACATCATCATCGCGGTCAATAAACGATTTTATATCTATGGGTTGTTGATTTTTATAGGCATCCAATGCATCAGTTATCATGCTATCTACGATCTTGTTCATATGGAGGATATTTACCATTTTTGCAATATGTTGTTTG
>JAYEJG010000101.1:0-12585 GCA_034660435.1 Thermoplasmatota archaeon | reverse complement strand
CTATATTACGGTAATATGAAATGGGTAAAAAAGACCTTGCAAAAAAAGATATAAATAAAGAAAAAGCGAGCAGATTATTATTCTGCCATGCTCTTGTATTTTTTGTATTTCTTGTTTACATCTTCTTCGAGTTTTTTGTGAAGTCTTTCTGCTTCATCAGGATATGCCCTTGTGAGAACATTGTATCGCACTTCACCCATTATGAAATCATGTAATGCCCCGTTTGGTTCCTTGTAGTCAAGTTGGAATGGGTTCTTTCCTTCTTCTACAAGTCTTGGATCATATCTGTAAAGCGGCCAGTATCCACATTCAACTGCTAATTTTTCCTCATTCTGGGATTTTCCCATACCTGCTTTGATTCCGTGATTAATGCATGGTGCATAACAAATAATGAGCGATGAACCAGGATAGGACTCGGCTTCTTTAAATGCCTTAATCATCTGGTTTTTATTAGCACCCATTGCAACACTTGTTACATAGACGTATCCATAGCTCATAGCCATAAGTCCAAGATCTTTCTTCTTTGTTTTTTTACCACTGGCTGCAAACTTTGCAACAGACCCTATTGGCGTAGCCTTAGATGACTGTCCACCTGTATTAGAATAAACCTCTGTATCAAAAACAAGGATGTTAATGTCTTCACCCATGGCAAGTACGTGATCAAGACCGCCATAGCCAATGTCATAAGCCCAGCCATCTCCACCAACTGACCAAATTGATTTCTTGGTAAGCATTGTTCTTGCTTCCCAGATCTGGCTTAGTAATTCATCACCATGATTGCTCATTAGCAATGCTTTGATCTTATTACCGTATTCTTTTGATTTATCTGCATCATCCTTGTTTTCAAGCCAGCCACTAAAAGCTTCTCTGAGTTCACCAGATACTTTGTCTTTTGCATCAGATATAAGATCTGCAAGTTTTGCACGACGCTGAAGTGTTCCGAGTACCATACCAAAACCATATTCTGCATTATCCTCAAACAAAGAATTAGCCCAAGCAGGACCATGACCATCCTTTTTAACTGCAAATGGAACTGCAGGTGCAGAACCACCCCAAATAGATGAACAACCAGTAGCATTAGCAATAATCATACGGTCACCAAACAATTGCGTGATCACCTTCATATATGGTGTTTCACCACACCCAGCACAAGCACCAGAAAACTCCAATAACGGCTGTCTAAACTGAGAACCTTTCACACTATATTTATCAAAATCGCCAGTACGAATTGGAATCTTCTCTGAATATTTACGTAATGGGATTTGACTCTTTTGAGTATTATAAGGTTTCATCACAAGTGCTTTTTCTTTTGATGGGCAAATATCGACACAGTTCCCGCAACCAAGGCAATCCTCAGGATAAATCTGCATTCTAAATGATAAGCCCTCAACACCTTTACCTACGGCTTTTTTTGCATCAAAACCAGTAGGAGCATTACCTAGTTCTTTGTCAGTAACTAAAACAGGTCGTATTGCTGCATGTGGACAAACCATTGCACACTGATTACACTGGATACAGTTATCACAAACCCATTCAGGAATATTTATTGCGACACCACGTTTCTCATATTTAGTTGTCGCAGTTGGGAAAAATCCTGCAGGTGTAAACTTACTAACAGGTAGTTTGTTACCCTGCTGTGCATTCATCGGGTTCATAACGTTTCTCACAAAATCAGGTTCATCGGATTCCACAGGCAATTCAGGAGTGAGCTGCGCCCATGAATCGGGGTAATCAACCTCTTGGATTTTATCAAGCGCAGCATCTACTGCTTTCCAGTTCATTTCTACTACGTCTTTACCTTTTTTACCATAGGTTTTATCTATTGCTTTTTTTAGGTATTTTATCGCGTCATCTAGAAGTATTACGTTTGCCAGTTTGAAGAATGCAGTTTGCATAACCATGTTTATTCTGCCGCCAAGTCCAACTTTTTCAGCGATTTTTACAGCGTCTATTGTATAGAATTTTAGGTTTTTCTCTGCCACTGTTTTCTTGATTGAATTTGGTAATTGCTTTTCAAGTTCTTTTGAATCCCAGGAGCAGTTCAATACAAAGGTTCCATTTGTTTTAATTCCTTCTAAAAGGTCATATTTATCTAAATATGTTGGGTTGTGACATGCTATGTAATCAGCTGTGTTGACTAGATATGTTGATTTTATTGGTACTTTTCCAAAACGAAGATGTGAAATTGTTACTCCACCCGATTTTTTGGAATCATATGCAAAGTAGCCTTGTACATACATGTCTGTGTTGTCACCGATGATTTTAATCGCGTCTTTATTTGCTCCAACTGTTCCATCTCCGCCGAGTCCCCAGAATTTACATTGTACAAGTCCTTCAGGTGACGCATCTATTTCTTCATTTATTAGTAAGGATGTAAATGTTACATCATCATTTATTCCAACTGTAAAATTGTTTTTTGGGTTTTCTAATTTAAGATTATCAAAAACTGCTTTGGTCATACTTGGTGTGAAATCTTTTGAACTAAGACCATATCGTCCACCAACAATAAGCATATCCTTGTTTTGATGTTGATATACTGCTGAAACATCCAAGTAGAGTGGTTCACCATATGCACCACTTTCTTTAGTTCTATCAAGAACAGCAATACGTTTCACTGTGTCAGGTATCGTTTTTAAGAAATGTTCAACTGAGAACGGGCGGAAAAGTCTGACTTTTACAAGACCAACTTTTTCACCATTTTTATTAAGATACTCAATTGCTTCTTCAGCAGCCTCTGCACCAGATCCCATCATAATTATAATACGTTCTGCATCAGGTGTACCAATATAATCAAAGAGATGATAATTTCTCCCCGTAAGTTTACTTACTTTTTCCATTTCTTCTTCAACGATTTTTGGAACGGCCAAGTAATATTTGTTAGCCGCCTCAGTAACCTGAAAATAAATATCTGGGTTCTGGGCAGTACCGCGCAAATGCGGTTTCTCAGGATTCAATGCTCGTTCACGGTGTCGTTTGATTTCACCCCAATCGACAAGCGGACCGATATCATTATAGTCGAGCATCTCAATTTTTTGAATCTCATGAGAACTACGAAAACCATCAAAGAAATGTATAAATGGGATACTAGCACGAATAGTAGACAAGTGTGCAACAAGTGCAAGATCATTAATTTCCTGAATAGAACCGGATGCGATTTGGGCAAAACCAGTTGCACGGGCAGCCATAACGTCTTGATGATCGCCAAAAATACTAAGCGCTTGACCTGCTATTGCCCTAGCAGAAACATGAAAAACCGTAGGCATGAGTTCTCCAGCGATTTTATACATGTTTGGAATCATAAGCAAAAGTCCTTGTGATGCAGTAAAAGTTGAACAAAAAGCACCACTACTAAGAGCACCATGGATTGCCCCAGCAGCCCCTCCTTCAGACTGCATTTCTTGAACTTTCAATGTTTGACCAAAAATATTTTTTCTGCCCTGTGCAGACCATGCATCTACAAATTCTCCCATTGAAGATGATGGTGTGATTGGATAAATTGCAGCCACATCTGAAAATGCATATGCAACATGTGCAGCGGCAGTATTTCCATCTATCGATTTCATAAGCTTTTGTTTTTTCTCAGACACAGACTTCACCTCATTCATTAGAGCATCAGACATATAATACACCTTGTCCAGACATGACATCCCGTATCTAAGTGTAATAAATAAATATTTGGTATCAAAAGTAGATGTACGGGGCATCTGATCTCTCTTATTATTGCAAAGATAATGCTTCAACTTACCATGTTTCAGATTTAAATATCATTTTTTTTCATTTTTACCATGTTTAACAGGAGAAATGATGTACCCTTTCTTCCTTTTTCTCCATTCGCCCCACTTCATTATAACAGGTGGGAGGATAAATATGGATGTTAAAAATGCATAAAGTATCGTTAAGCACATTATGACCCCAAATTGTTGCTCGGGTGGCAGGGGTGCAAGAATAAGCATTCCAAAACCTGCTATTGTAGTCATAGCAGCAATCAATAGTGCTCCACCAGTATGGCCTACTGTTTCAGATACTGCCTTCAGTGAATCCCCTGTTTTATCAGCAACCCGTCTAAACCGCTCTGTTGCATGTATTGCATAATCTATTCCAATCCCAATCGTCAGACATGTAACCATTATAGTCATAATATTTAGAGTGTATCCTATGAAATATATTGTTCCGAGAATCCATACAATTGATATTGCAACAGGCATGATAGCAATTGCACCAAGCACGGGGTTTCTATAAACAATCATAAGAACTAGTGCTGCAAGAATTATTGAAATTGCTGTAGAAATAATCTGGCTTTCTGTAAGTGAATTTATAATTGTATACGCTGACGAACTTTCACCAGTAACAACAGCATCAACATCTCCATATTCTGTTAAATCCTTGCAAAGTTCATTGTATAGTATCCCCACATTTTCATTTGCATCATTTGATTCGCTTTTAGAAAAATCAGTATAAATTCTAAGTAACGTAGCATCATATGTTTTCCCATCTCGATGCAGTATTTGCCTTACATCCATTGAATAATCATCACTTTCATACAAGTAGTCATAAACTTGTTTTACATCCACATTACTTCTAGGTATTCCTGCTTCATTTATGTTGAATTTGCTGGCAATAGTGTTATTTTCTTTTATGGCTTCTTGGATAATTGACAATATAGATTTTACTTTAGGTTCTCCTTCCAAAGTTTCCAAAATTAGTTTATCATCTCTTATATTTTCATGGGTTTTGGATATTCCCTTGAGTGTTTCTACAGATGTCACACTACCTTCAAGGAAAATATATTCTTGAGACTGACTTGAAAATGGAAATTCCTCCATGACGTCCATCATTACATCGACGGCAGGGTTATCTTCAGGCAAGAAGTCCATCATATTGAAGCCCGTCTGAACGTTTAATGCACCACCTGCCATTACAACGGTAACCAGAGAAATCATGAGAATAAGGGGTAGAGGATATTTACATATAACAACAGCCAGCTTTCTCATCGCTTTCCCATTAGATTGCTTTTTAGGTTTAAACTTCTTAACGACCTTTTCTCTTCTATCAAGAATATATCTAACAGCTGCCTGCAGTGTTACTGTCACTATGAAAGTATATACAATTCCAATTGCACACAAGATTCCAAATTCTCTAAGTGGAGGAACGGTTGCCGTAAGAAAAGACAAAAATGCTATAACGGTTGTAATTGTAGCAATGGCCATGGCTACACCTACCTCATTTATTGCTGTTACCATTGACTTACCTGGAGGGTTCCCCTTCTCAAGTTCTGCCCGATAACTGTGAAACATATGTATTGAATAATCTACGCCAAGACCTAGTAAAAGCGGAACAAGTGCCACTGCCATTGCATTAAACTTTATCCCCAATAGAGACATAGTCCCAAAAAGCCAAATCAGTGAAATGCTTAGACCAATCAATGGAAGGAACATATAGGATAGCTTTCTAAAGTTTATAAGCAATATAATGCATATTGCAATGAATATTCCTGGTGCGATAATCTTGTTCGCTTCTGCAGTCAGTTCATCTATTTGGTATGAAATGACCCCAGATCCTGTAGCTTTCATTGTTACATAATTTCTTTTAGAATCTTGTTCTTCCAACACATGAACAATGTTTTTACTGACATCACCTGACATCATTGGCCCAACAGATTCATTTATAGGTATCATAATTAGTGTAGCTTTAGGACCAGAAGGCGAGCCATAATCTGTTGATAAAAAAACTCTGACTGTTTTTTCCAATTCATCCATGAAATATGGTTTTATAAAAAATGTATTTTCTGCAGTATCTGTCGTATCTGTTGTCACCCAACAGCTTTCAATATCTTTTAGAGCTAATTTTTCAACCTTAAAACCGCTTTCATCAAGCATGGAGAACAATCCATCAATATCATCCCATGAAAAATCACTAAATCTGCTCAGCAATTTTGAAGAAATAGAATTTAATGTTGGTTTATCTTGTATCTTTTCAACAAGGTCTTTAATAAATCCAATATCTACAGTTACTCTTGCCCAAGGCAGTTTTAACTTTGGAGTTTGATAAAACCTAACTCCTGCATTTGTATTTCCTATTTTTGCTGGGAGGGCCATACCGCCCATTTCTGGCGCAATGCCATAATTCCCAAGTTCCTTTTTGCTTACTTCTATCTCTACCCTATTGTCTTCGATGTTAAATGACACATTGCCTGTTTTCAATGCAACTGGAAACGACATGTCCTGCCCTGACGGTCTTATCCATAGATATGCCTCTTTCTTATAGGAGTTGAACAACTCACCATTTTTAGTAGAGTTAAAGATGTTTGCAACATTATTTGCCACCCCAGCCCCTATGTCCCACAAGGGTTTTTTGGGTTCTATGTGTGCTGCTATCTTAAAATCCATGTCCAATCGTTCGTCAGGTATTATCAAGTTTTTGAAACTTATATACCATTCCATTACGTTTATCGTTGGAGACGGCATCTTTAATTTTGACTCGAGTTGAGAAAGATCGTAGACTTCAATTGAAAAATATAATTTATCGTCAACTTCTCGTATATAGTAATTCTTTACATCTATACTACCTATTGATTTGCCTTTTGATATTCTTGGATGCGCATTGTAATCCACCTCTCCATTTGGATCATCTGCGCCCATCATTTGTATTTCATCATTGCTTGGCTCGGCCATTAAATCCTGAAACGCAGTACCAATCTCATCATTAGAACAATCTAAAAGCGATTTACCAAATTCTATTTGACATATGATTTCCACAAAACCTGCTACGCTGATAGGCACACCTATTTCATCAATTTTTTCCAATTCCTTTGAAACTAGATACTCTTCCCGCAACGCTTTTGGAGAGACAGCATTATCTGCTTCTTGTGCCTCGACGTAAATCATCATCATCTCTTCGCTACCGCCAAAATATTCGGCGACACGCTGGCTTGCTTTGACAATTTCATCGTCTGGCATGAAATCTTCAGTGGATGTCCCCATCTCTAAAAAAGGCAACATTGCTCCAAAGCCCATGGTTATCATAATTACTATTCCAACAACCAGCCATGGCCTTTTTTCGACAAGATTGCTAAGTTTACAAATCATTTTTTAATCTCACAGTTCATCAGTTTTCATTTGTTGATTTGCTTTCAGTATATAGAACAAACAGTTTCTCCAGTACATCTTTCGTTAATATATAATCTTTTATATAATATATATTGTTATCTTTACAAATGACACCAAAATATACTACTATTTAACAAATAAAATAAGTTTTTCATGGGTTTAACACTACATTTGCCCTAATGTTTTTTTTCTCATCAACCATTCACGGTTTCCAATTGATTGACAGTCATAACCAAGATTACTCAGATTGATAACTTCCTCCTTAGAATTTACTATCTTACTCTCATAAACCTCAGAGGAATTCTGTCCCACTCCATTCTTTTCCAATGCCTCTAAAATCATCTTCTGAACAGACTCATCGGTAGGGAGAACATCTAGTCTTTTTTCAAGATCCTTAATCTTTGCGATTATCCCTTTTATCTGCTTCATATCAAAATGCTTCTTTTTGCCATTAATAGGATTTACATACTGTTGCCGTTCAGCATATATCCGCCGAAGAGTATCTACACGTCGGTTCCAATACACACAGTCGATCTCAGAGATCTTATGGCAAGTAAGGAAGTTCACGATTTTATCTTCCATTCCATGATTTGTCATTTGTGTGATGAAAAACTTACGTAAACAATGAGTTCTAATCCGCCCATATTTCCCGTTACCATTGCCAATACCTGCTTTCTTGGCTGATTCTCTAATAGTTTCATTAAACGCAGCAGAAGCAACAGGAATGATTTTTCCCCTATTGCGTTTTTTCGTTCTACCAACAAACAGCGGGCTATCATCAGTGAGTATTTCACCATGTTTCTCCCGCCATTTGAGATACTGTTTCAACATCTCTACACCATCACTTCCAAGGAACGCAATTCGTTCACCGATGAGGTCCCTGTCTTTCTGAGGTGAAAAACGTATAGCAAGAGGAATATTTTCAAGTTCTAACTCCCGTTTAATATCACCGATTTTCAAACTGGTTGCATCAGACACTCTCATACCGGTTTGAGCGATGAACAATATGCGAAATTTCTCTTCCAGATTAACCGCATCCAACATCTTTTTAAGTTCTTCAAGAGTGGGAACAAGATCCTTTATCTGGGAGATACTACGATCTTTATAGTTACGTATGTTTACTATTCCACGTTTACCGAGAACCGAGGTGAAAAAACTACGGATAGCACCATCATATGTGTTGATAGTTTTTGGAGCATAACCCTGACTTTCAAGATGGTGTCTAAAATCCAACACTAAGTCACGAATTCCCGTTCTATCATTAGGATTATCATTTTTTAGTTCTCTGTCTCTTTGAAGTATAAGTTGTTGTGGATTTTTTCCGCACCATTCACAAAACCTCTTAAGGGCATTTAGATAAATCACGCTTGACTGTGATGAAATTGTTTTCAGCCAAGTTTCTACTTCTTGGAACTCTCTGAGTTGTTTTTTAGAAAAAACTTTATAACTACTTCTTTCTTCAACTTCTTGGGGGTTTGATACCATCGTTATCGACCTCCAGACCATCAGAGCGTTTGCCCGCTCTGGTGGTCATTATTTTCTTATTTTAGGTCATATTTTTCTAGGTTAGACTAATAAAAATCATAAGGAGGTTTCTCCTTATAAACCTTCTGTTGAGGTTATTGAAACTACTCGTTGACAAGGAGAGAATGTATAGTGGATAAAAATACTGTCATCCTCTTCACATAATACATAATATAAAAAGGCATATCAACTATGCTTTTGTAATAATTTATAAGTAATGAGATGTTTATTCTCTTTAAAGAGAGGAGAAGAAATATGGATGGTATAAAGATAATTTCCAGAGATTTAGGGTCTGTTCTAATCATTGTTGGCATTATCTATACTTTTACCATATCTATTCCTATTATTTTTAATGAATACTATGCTATTCTTTGGTTGCTTTTGACATCAGGGGTGTTTGTTGCATTAGGTATGTTTCTCAGGCTGATGGGTAGAAAAGCAGAGGAAACAAAGTTACGTCATGCAGTGGCAACAGCGGGTCTTAGCTGGATTTTCATACCTTTGCTAAGTGTAATACCTTTCATGTTCATAAGTAATTTAGATTTCCTTAGTGCTTTCTTTGAGTCTATGTCTGGTTGGACGACTACAGGGTTAACGATGCTTGGCGGCAGTGAAGCAGGGTTGTCTCATACGATTCAGTTTCTACGAACTTTTAGCCAATGGATCGGTGGAATAGGGGTTGTGGTGCTTACAGTAACAATTTTAGCGAGACCTGGTTCTGGATCATATAGCCTTTATCGCTCAGAGGCTAGAGAGGAAAAAATCCATCCTAGTATTATCTCTACCATAAGGTCAATGTGGTGGATGTTCCTCTTGTATACTGTAGTTGGTATTGTTCTGCTTTCAGTATTTGGGATGCCTATATGGGATGCAATAAATCATTCTATGTGCGCTATATCTACAGGTGGTTTTTCTGTTGAAGGTGCTAGTATAGGAGCATATAACAGCGCCTACATTGAGATCATTATCATTATTATAATGGCGTTAGGTGCGATAGCATTTATAGCGCATCATAAGCTGCTGACTGGAAACATACGGAAATTCCTAAAGGATATACAGTTTCGTGCCCTTATTTTCTTGATAATTCTGGGGGGGGGCGTATTAACATTTCTGAATCTGTCATATTATGATGGTAGTTGGTTAACCTCATTTCAGTATTCTTTCTTTCAATTTGCTTCAGCTCAAACCACCACGGGTTTCGCATCGACAGATATTTCTTCATGGATACCAGCTTCTAAGTTAATTCTATCCTTTGGCATGATTATCGGTGGAGCAGCAGGAGCAACATGCGGCGGTATAAAATTATTTAGAATCATACTCTTAGCAAAAGAAACAGGATGGATGACAAAAAAGATTGGATCTACACCAAGAAGAGTCTCTTCATATAAGTTAGCAGGAAAAAACATATCCTCAGAAGAGAAAAGCGAAATAGTAAATGAAGCAGCAATAATAGCAGTTTTATGGGTGATATGTTTAATTATTGGGATATTTGTTTTATTAGCTACCACTTCGGGTTATTCCCTGGATGACATTATTTTTGAGGTGTGCTCTGCACAAGGAAACGTAGGTTTATCTATGGGTATAACACATGTAGCTATGAATCCTTTATCTAAAATCATGTTGATAATAAGCATGTATATTGGAAGACTAGAGATAATACCAATACTTATGATGGTTAGAACAATGTTACGTCGTTAAAAACCAATAATATTACTGGAGTTTTGCGTTTTAATGCATAACTATTAATCCATCATAATCCCATCCATGCAATGGGATGCATGGATGGAGTTACCTATTGTTCAATTTCCTTCTTATGTGGAGGAAATGAGTGATGAATTCACTCATCTTTTTGATCAAAAAAGGCAGTTCACTCATTTTAAACAGTTGATGACTGGTTACGTAGCTGCTGAGAAGAAAACCATTGCGCATATGAATGGGTTGTTTACAATTCATTCAAATCAGTCTAATCTGAATCGTTTTATCACTGATGCGCACTGGGATAAGTATAAGATGAATGCAGTGAAAATTAACATTATCAATCAGGTTGAACCTGAGGATAATGTTCTTGTGTTAGATGATGTTATTGTGGAAAAATATGGAAGTAAGATATATGGAGTAGATTATCACTTTGATCATAGTCTGGGAAGAACGGTTAAGGGTTGGCAAATCGCAGATTGTGTTCTTTCTGGTAAAGGTATCTATCCGCTTCTTTCCAGTTTGTATCTGAGAAAGAACAGTAGATGGCTTAAACAGAATGAGTTCAAAAGTAAGATAGAGATTCAGAAGGATCATCTTTCCCAAGTTTCTGAGATGGGATTGCATTTTTCTTGTGTGGTTATGGATATCTGGTATTTCAGTAAAACGCTTACTGATCATATTGAGTCTCTTGGAAAAGATTGGATTGCTCAGTCTAAATCGAATCGATTGGTAAGATCTAATGGTAAATGGATCTCTTTGAAAAGATTCGGATGGAAAAAGTTGAATCGTGGTGGTTTTAAGATTGCGATCCTTGGTGATCAGAAGTATTTGATGAAAGTGTTCACGGTCACGATGAAAAAAGCAGGTAGAGTACGCTTGCTTGTTTCAATGAACAAACATGGAAACATTAATTTCTATGTTTCTAATAATCTTGAGTGGGATGAATTGGCCATTGCCACTCGGTATTCCAGAAGATGGGACATCGAGGTATGGCACAGGGAAGGCAAAGGTGATTTCGGGTTAAAGGATTGCCGGCTACGGTGTGATGAAGGGGTCAGTAGATACCTGACTCTGAGTACTTTAGCGGACACTCTACTTGAAATTGCTTCGTTGCTTTCACCCGTGTATGCCATGCTAAAAAACAGGGTTATACACCTGAGATGAAACATCGATGGATTCTTGCTGAGTTGGTTGGTCAACTCATCTCATCTCATCTGTAAGTAAAACAAAAAATATTGAGGTGAAACAACTTATGGAGGGCATTTTATGCCCATATAGATCAACTATGATGAAAAATACAAATGCTTAGCAAAACGCAAAACTCCAGTAATATTAATTTAGAGGTCTTCTCCCTTTTCAGTTTTTTGGCTTGAATCTGTTCAGATGTGCAAGAACCTATAAGTTTTTAGAAAAAAAGGATAAAAAAATAAGTTAACCAAATACCAAGTTTAACTTGGGTTAAATATATTTTACTTGATGTCCGCTCCAAAAAGTAAATTGGCCAAATGTAGGGTTTAACCCTTGATAAATAAGTTTTTCCCAAGTTTAACTTGGCAATTGCCCCAATACTTTTTTCCGCATCAACCATTCACGGTTTCCAATTGGCTGGCAATCAAAACCAAGATTACTCAATCGAACAACCTCCTCCTTGGTATTCACTATTTTACTCTCGTATTCCCCTAATGGATTCCTAGAAATTCCATTCTCTTCCAATAGTTTACTCACTATCTTCTTAACCATCTCACTAGTAGGGAGACTGTCTATTCTTCCTTCTAAATCTTTGATCTTAGCAAGTATTCCCTTCATCTGTTTCATATCAAAATGCTTCTTTTTACCATTGATGGGACTTATATATTGTTGTCTCTCTGCATAGATATGTCTGAGTGTGTCTACTCGGCGATTCCAATACACACAGTCAACCTCGGAGATCTTATGGCAAGTAAGAAAGTTCACGATTTTATCCTCCATTCCATGATTGGTCATTTGTGTGATGAAGAACTTCCGTAGACAATGGATTCTAATTCTCCCATATTTCCCGTTGCCATTACCTATCCCCGCTCTACGTGCCGCCTCATGAACCGTATCATTAAACCCTTGATCTGTTATGGATATGGTTTTTTTCCTTTTCTGTCTCTTACTTCTACCAACAAAAAGAGGACTATCGTCCGTAATGTTTTCCTCTTGTTTCTCTCGCCATGCAAGATATTGCTTCAGCATTTCTACTCCGTCACTACCTAGAAAGGTAATCCGCTCACCA
>JAYEJG010000100.1:0-2484 GCA_034660435.1 Thermoplasmatota archaeon | reverse complement strand
CCCTATCACCCTTGAACCAGTTGGGCTTGAAGAAGAAGGTGAAATCGTTCTAACAACACTTACAAAAGAGGGAATGCCACTCCTACGTTATAGAACAAGAGATATTGCAAAACTCTATGATCAAAATGTTTGTGAATGCGGTAGAACACACGTAAAACACTCTACTATCAAAGGAAGATCCGACGATATGATAATTCTAAGGGGCACAAACATCTATCCCGGTCAAATAGAATCAGCCCTTATGAAACATGATGAAGTTGGAAGCAATTGGCACATGATTCTTACAAATGAAAACGACATGGACATGCTTGAAGTTGAAGTTGAGAGTGAAAGTTATTTAAGCCCAAATGATACAGAAAAACTGCAAACAATTTTGCAAAATGAGATCAAATCAATTATAGTATTTACTCCAAGGGTAACAGTTCTTCCACCAAATACAATACCAGAAACTGGTCTTAAAGCAAAACGCGTTATAGATAATAGGAAAACGGAATGAACATGGCAAAAAATATTGAAAGTTTATTGGAAAGAAATGGATCTCTTGCTGAAAACGAAGTAAAAGATTTGATGAAATCCTATGGCATTAGGACCACGAAGTATAAACTCGTAAAAGAAGAAAAAGACCTGGATGGTTTGAATCTTAAGTTTCCAGTTGCACTTAAAGTTTGTTCGAGTAAAATTTTACATAAAACAGATGTTGGTGGAGTGACGTTAGGGATAAAAAACCAGGAAAAACTTATAGAAGTTTTTAAGGAATTCAAAGAAAAATTTCCCAATGAGAATCTTCTGATTGACCAGATGGAAGAAAAAGGCGTTGAGATTATAATTGGTCTAGTCCAAGATCCAACATTTGGACTTACTATTATGTGTGGTATTGGTGGCATTTATACAGAACTTTACAAAGACGTTTCATTTAGGATAGTTCCTATTGAAAAAACAGATGCTGAAGAAATGATAGAAGAAATCAAAGGCAAAAAACTACTTGAGGGATTCAGAAACATTCCAGCAAACAAAGAACTCGTAATAGATTTACTACTAAAAGTATCAAAAATTGGGGAAGAATTGATAGATAAAATTGATCAAATGGATTTAAATCCAGTATTTATATATGCCAACGATTATTGTGTTGTTGACGCTAAAATGATATTAAAATAGGTGTGGGCAAAAATGGTAATGGAAACTGAAAATTATAAAATTAAAGACATCGACCTTGCAGATTTTGGAAGAAAAGAACTTGATATCGCAGAACATGAAATGCCGGGTCTTATGGCTTGCCGTAAAAAGTATGGGACAAAGAAAATTTTGAAAGATGCAAGAATTATGGGTAGCCTGCATATGACCATTCAAACCGCAGTTTTAATTGAAACCCTCCGTGAGCTCGGCGCTGACATTCGTTGGGCGAGTTGCAATATTTTTTCCACGCAGGATCACGCCGCAGCGGCTATTGCCAAAACAGGCGTTCCTGTTTTTGCATGGAAAGGAGAATCTCTAAAGGAATACTGGTGGTGTGCACAAAAAGCACTTGATTTTGGAGATGGTAAAGGACCTCACCTGATTGTTGATGATGGTGGAGACGGCACTCTTATGGTCCACAAAGGATACGAGGTTGAACAAAATCCTGAGATTCTTGATAAAGATTACAGCAATGAGGCAGAGGATTTTAGAGAACTTATGGCGTGCCTGAAAAATATATATAGCAAGGATCCAGAACGATGGACTAGAACAGTAAAAGAAATAAAGGGAGTTTCTGAAGAAACAACAACTGGCGTTCACCGACTTTACCAGATGCAAAGAGGTGGGAAACTTCTATTCCCCGCATTCAACGTTAATGATTCTGTTACAAAATCCAAATTTGACAACTTATACGGTTGCAGAGAAAGCCTTGCAGATGGGATAAAACGTGCAACAGATGTAATGGTTGCAGGAAAAACTGTTGTTGTCTGTGGTTATGGAGATGTTGGAAAAGGTTGTTGTCAGTCAATGAGAGGGTTCGGTGCGAGGGTAATTGTTACAGAAGTAGATCCAATTTGTGCATTGCAAGCAGTAATGGAGGGTTATGAAGTAAAGACCACTGAGGAAGCCCTTGAAGAAGGGAATATATTTGTTACGGCAACTGGAAATTGTGATGTAATTACAGCTGAGCATATGAAAAATATGAATGACCAGGCAATCGTCTGTAATATTGGCCATTTTGACAATGAAATTCAAGTTTCAGATTTGGAAAAAATACCAGGAGTTAAAAAACTAAACATCAAACCCCAAGTCGACAAATATATATTTCCAGATGGTCACGAAATATTCATGCTGGCAGAGGGGCGTCTCGTGAATCTTGGTTGCGCAACTGGCCATTCAAGTTTTGTGATGAGCAGCTCATTTACCAATCAAACGCTTGCACAAATTGAACTCTGGACGAAGAAGTACGAAACAGGAGTCCATATGCTCCCTAAAATACTTGACGAAGAAGTAGCACGATTGCATATTGAA
>JAYEJG010000099.1:0-2505 GCA_034660435.1 Thermoplasmatota archaeon | reverse complement strand
CGATTATTTCTCCTTTTGCAATAAGCGCTATTCTGTCACACATGTATTCCACTTCAAGCATGTTGTGTGAGGAAAGAAGAACTGTCGCTCCATTCTTTGCAGTGGTTTTGACAATTTTTCTTATCTCCTGAGCATTGATCACATCAAGACCTGATGTTGGTTCATCTAGTATTGCAAGTTTTGGATCTGTCATCAACGCCCTTCCCACCAAGAGCCTTCTTTTCATTCCTTTGCTGTAGGTGTCAATTTTATCATCAATTCTTTTTGCAAGATCTGCGATTTCAATTCCTTTTTTTATCATACTTTCTCTGTTTTTTTCACCAAAGAAATTTGCAATAAAAGTAAGATATTCTCGTCCTGTGAGATTTTTATAAGCGCCTGCGTCTTCGGGTAGATACGAAATTAGTTTTCTTACTTCGGCTGGTTCTTTTTCGACATTATGCGACATAATATTTACAGTTCCTGATGTTATTTGAAGTAGCGTTGAAACAACTCTAAGGGTGGTTGTCTTTCCTGCACCGTTTGGACCAATTAGGCCAAAAATCTCGCCCTTTTCAATGTTAAACGAAATTCCTTTTACCGCCTCATTTTTCCCAAAATTTTTCCTGAGATCCTTTACCTCTACTGCAGACATAATCTTCTCCTCACCAAGAGTCTAATGTGTTTTTACAGCTGTTCCAAATGCTATTAACTCTGCCGCACCTGCCATGGTTTGAGCAGTTGCATAACGCATACCAATTACTGCATCTGCTCCTAATTTTTCAGCGTCTTTTATCATTCGTTGCATAGCAGTTCTTCGTGATTCTTCCATGAGTTCAGTATATCCTCTGGCTTCACCTCCAACCATGCTTCGAAGCCCTGCCCCAATATCTTTTCCCAGATGTTTTGTTTGTACGCAGCTACCAAAAACCACTCCCAATACTTCTTTCACCTCGCGCCCAGGTAGTTTTTCTGTTGTTGAAACCATCATAGGTACCTTTCTCCTTACTTTCCAATCTCATCTTTGTTTTTAAGATATTCCTTTCTTATTTCTTCTGCCATTTCTCCATCTTCTACTATGAATGCACCGATGTATCCACAGTCCTTGCACTCCCACTTTTGCCGGTCATGTGGCAATGGCCAATCGATATTTGTTGATCCACATCTTGGACAAAACTTAACCATGTCTTTATCACCTTTCTATTTATACTCAAAACCACATTTAGCACAATGGTATGTTTCCCCATCAAATTTTAGTTTTTCACTGCCGCATTTAGGACATATTCCTATTACTCTTTCTTCTAACGCCCTTACACGGTTTAGCTCTCTTTCAGTTAGTTGTGAAAGGTTAATCCAAGGGTTATATTTCCACCATTTCCATGCTTCGTTGCTTAGTGTTATTGTTACCTTTTTAGGCATCTAAACTACCCCTCCGTTGTCTTTTGATTCATATTATTCCGCCTATTGCAAGCAATCCAAGAGTTTGTCATTTTTTCACCGGTTATTCAATTGGTACATTTATGGCTAAACCTACGACTATGAATATTACCCCTATAATCATTGATATGATGGCTTTAATTCTTGGGCCGCCAGGTGCATTTATGAATCGTGCAATATTAGGGTTTAAAAAAGCTCCAATTCCAAATAATAAAGGTAATATTCCTCCAAAGATGATGAGGGAATAATTTATTATGTTCATGGTATCTATTTGAGTTTGACTGCTGTTCCATATGCTAGTATTTCTGCAGCGCTAGCCATCACAGCGCTAGTCATGAATCGTACGTTGATTACTGCATCAGCTCCTAATTTTTCTGCTTTTTGTTCCATACGCTTTATAGCTATTTCTCTAGCTTCTGAAAGCATGCTTGTGTATTCTTTGATTTCTCCGCCGACGAAGTTTCTAAAACCCGCGGCTATGTCTTTGTAGAATACTTTTGCTTGTATGGTGTTTCCTCTAACCAGCCCCAATATTTGACTTACCTCTCTATCTGGCACAAAATCTGTGTTTGTCATTATCATGGTTCAAATTCCTCCTTTTTTATTTCTTCTTTTCTTTTTTTCATATCCTTTGTTTGTTCAAATATTATTGATGCAAGCAGTGCTATTGCCCCTATTATTATTGCTATTATTCCACATAATGGTATGTTTGCTATCCTTATTTCTAGTAAGCTTTTGATTGTTGAGTACAGCATCACTAGGAGAAACCCTAGAATTAAGAGGGTAAGTCCCACTATTTGTCCTTTTTTCATAGTCTTCACATCCATGTACGTTCTAACACGTGTATATACGTATGGCATTCATTCTATTTAAAACTGTCTAATGGGGGTTCTGTTGAATGGGTGTGTGTGTTAAATAAGGTGTGTTGGAAATGGAGAGTTAAGGGGGGTATCTATCTTTTTTGATGTATTCATTGCTAATCCAAATATAATGCCCGTGAAGCTGATCAATGCAAGTATTCCCAGCCATAAAATAAATAAGTGACATGATAGGTATCTGTAATTAATATGCTTATTTTTGTTCATGGAA
>JAYEJG010000098.1:0-2513 GCA_034660435.1 Thermoplasmatota archaeon | reverse complement strand
AAAATTCCAAGTGTATCTATTATGATTACTCCCAAGTTGTCTCTGGTTTCTTTTTCTAGTTTTGCAATTTCTTCAATAAACACGCCCATCGTGTAAGATTTTCCATATCCTCTTTTACCACAGATCAAAACAACATGGGGGTGCAACGCATCAACATAAACATTTGAACCAAGTGAGGAGTCTAAAGCATAATACCTTCCAATATTTAGTAATCCGCCGTTTGTCTTGTCTTTGCGACCTAAAACATGAATTTTATCGAGTTGACATTCTGAAGATGAAAAATTATCGTTTTTCAAATTTAAATTCACACCTATTTAATTGAAAGAATTATATAATGTAAGCTTATATATTTTACCACTTGGAGAACCAACTTTATGGATGAAACATTGTGCCCATACAGCTCAATCAGAAAAGCAAATCTTAAAACTATAATTATCGATTGTAAAAATTGTAGTATAGGAAATTCAACAATTTTTGATGAAAATTGTAGGTCAAACATATTAAAAATACTTCAAGATGAGCATGGCACAGATAGACTTATCTTAAATCACGTATTTGTAAAAGTTTATAGTTCAACAGAACTTGAAACGTTAAAAGAACTTTCAAGGTTTGTCGAAGCACTTGAAGTTTACAAGGACTTTGACATCCCATCAGAAAATCACGATAAATGTAAAAACTGTAAAAAATTAAGAAGAAAGGAAATTCAAACACTAATCGAATTGGCAAAAAAAGACCCGCTAGAATCATATTCAGATATTGAAAATATTTTAAAAAGAAAAAGATCTGCAAATTCGGCATGCAAATTGTGCGAAGGGAAATATGATGAAATTCTTCTTGAAATGAAATCAAAAGCAGATTTTGCAAAAGGCATTCAGCAAAAAGAAATGGAAAGCGAATCTTTTTACACAAATCACATAAGGCCTTACGTAAGACCTGGCTTTATCGACTCATACATCCAACTAGATCCTCCAGCGGATGCAGTATTTTTAGAATCTTACGAGGTTAAAAGAAAAGGAGGACGGGCAATAAACATCACACATTATACACTAAAAAGTCGACCTGAGAAATTATATTTTGTTGTTCCTCCAGAATATGACCTTCCAAGGAGTGAATTATATTTGCTGGAAAGGGTTAGAACATACCTTTCCAAACACAGGCCAAAAGATTCTTCATTTATGGATGCGGAAACTGCAAGAGATTATTTTCAACGGTTTGGAAAACAGATAATAACAAGATTTGTAAAAGAGGAAAATTTACAAATAAACGCAGATAGAATTGATTATCTATCAGATATTTTTGCAAGATACACAGCAGGCTTTGGAATACTCGAAGATCTTTTACTTGATTCAAAAATTCAAGACATCTATGTCAACGCACCTGTGGCAAACAATGCATTGCACCTTGTTGTAAACGGAGAAGAATATACCTCTAATGTGTACTTATCGGGTGGAGATATTGACGCTCTCGCTTCACGATTTAGAGCCCTCAGCGGCAGGGCGTTTTCGGAGGCGGCCCCCGTCCTAGATATGGATTTGGACAGCTATCATACCCGTGTTGCAGCAATTAGTAAACCTCTAACGCCAAAGGGCATTGCTTTTGCTTTAAGAAAGCACCGTCAAAAGCCGTGGACTCTTTCACATTTTATTAAAAACAAAATGATTTCACCGGAAGCTGCGGGTTTACTAAGTTTTCTTGTTGATGGCCAAGCATCCATTCTTGTTGCGGGATCTCGTGGTGCCGGTAAAACATCTCTCCTTTCTGCATTGATGCTTGAAATCCCCCAAAGATTTAGAATACTTACAATAGAAGACACGTCGGAAATTCCAGTTGATATCTTACAAAGGTATGGTTACAAAATCCAATCCCTCATTACAAAATCAATTTCGTCAGGTAAAAGCTCTTCAGAAGTCGACCCAACAGATGCATTGAGAACGGCACTTCGTCTTGGTGAGTCAGTTTTAATTCTTGGAGAAGTAAGAGGTGCGGAAGCAAAGGTTTTATTCGAAGCAATGAGGGTTGGTGCTGCAGGAAACTTAATAATGGGCACAATTCACGGTTCAACAACAAGAGATGTTTATGAAAGGGTTGTTTACGATATTGGCGTACCCGCAACATCATTTAAAGCAGTAGATGCGATTATTATCGCAGCCCCAATAAGATCAGAGGGGGGAATTGAAAGAAAAAGAAGAGTAACGCAAGTATCAGAAATCATAAAAACAGGTTGGACTACCAATCCAGACCCTGACAAAGTGTTCGAAGATATAATGATATATGACACTGCAAAAGATGCGCTCATTTCTACAGATCTACTTGATATGGGACAGTGTGAAATCTTGGGGAACGTTGCAAGAAGGTGGGGAATAACTGTAGAAAAGGCACTTCAAAATATAAAACTAAGAACACATATCAAAAAAACAATTGTCGAACAAAGTAACGAAAACGAAGAACTACTTGAAGCGCCGGCAAACAGAGATGCAAACAATGCTTTTTGGATGTTTATTGAAGAAAGTAAA
>JAYEJG010000097.1:0-2572 GCA_034660435.1 Thermoplasmatota archaeon | reverse complement strand
TGAGTGAAAGGATATATGGTATGGAGCCGGAAACTTACTTGTTATTTGCTCTAAACCATAGGTACTGGTATAATTGGGGTGAAGAGCACGACGGAGCAAGGAACTATCACTTGTTGATAATTCTACAGAGTAAAAAATTCGTGGTAGATATCTATTGATTTCAATCAATATCCTTTTCTTCGAATGAAAAACATTGTAAGTGAAATGGTCTTATTGGATTCATCTATTTCATAGACCAATCTATGTTCTCCTAATCGAACCCGATATGTTGATTCTTTCTTTGGCAATATGAGTTTTATATCCATCTTTGGCCGCTTCTTATGGGGATTGATTTTTAATTCATCAATTGTTTCTTGAATATCCAATAATATCGATTTATCTCCGCTCCTAAGTATCCTTTTAACATCTCTTAAAAAATCCCTTCCTTGGATTATTTTGTAAGTAGATGCCTTTTTGTTTGGTCCCAAAGAAATCACTCAAACATTTTTAAAGCATCTTTTAAATTATCAGATTCGATAGAATCCCCAGATTTTATTTTAAGCATCCTTTTTTGGTGTTCTTTAAGTATATGATTGTAAAACTTTTTTTCTCCAACGAATTTCATAAACCCATTGATAACATCGTCAAAACTCATATTGCCATGTTTGTAAAGAACTAATTTCTCATATGTATCAGATGTGACATTAATTGTTCTATAATTCATGTTACCATAACTATTATAGTTATATTAACTATAACTAGTTTTCGGTAAATGCATCGCCCATATTGGTTCTCCTATTCTATATAAAATCTGTAAACATCTCAGATAAAAATGGACGCTTTTATCAATATAAAAGCCTTTTCCCGTGCGTAACGTCTCAAAATAGTTTTTTTACTTAAAGATCACATTGAAAAAACGTGACTAGGTCAGAAAGCCTTTCAATCCTGTAGTCTGCATCAATTCTCATACCAATTACCTTGCAACCTGCAGCATGTCCTGCAACAATGTCGCTTTGTGTATCCCCTATTAAAATCGCTTCTTTTGGTTCAACGTTTAGTTTTCTACAGGCTTTGAAAATAATTTCAGGTTCAGGTTTCCCAATTTTTACATCGTCGTTTGTCATAATTGTCTCAAAATAATTCTTTATATTGAATTTTTCAAGAACATGTATTGTACAGTCTCTTGGAGTATTTGTTACAACTCCCTTCTTATAGGAACTTAACTTCTCAAGAATTTTTTTTGTATCTGGGTAAATTTTTGCAATATCTACATGATGCCCATAGACGTTATTGCAACAGTTGATAATTTCATCTGCAAGATCCATTGTTCTTAAATTGTATTCTAGATCTTTTCCCCAGTATCTTTCAATAAACTGCTCTCTGGTAATTTCTTCTTTACCATATGCCTTAAGCGCTTCATTTAGTGATATCTGCCACGAATTAAGTGAGTCTATAAGCACCCCATCCATGTCAAATAGTATTGCCGCAGGAGTTAGCTTCATAGTAAATCTTTTCTCTTGATGCCCTGTAATAAAGAAGTGTACAAAAAGTTTGTCAAGGATATCTTTTAATTACGATTACATATATGCTATTGTGGATTTTTATGAGGGAGTTTAGAGTAAAGACAAACAAGAGAAACGAAATGGTTGACATTACTTCAGATGTTCAAGGAATTTTAGAAGAAGAAAACTTGCAGAATGGAATAGTTGTTTGTTACGTTCCACATACAACGGCAGGGATTACAATAAATGAAGGCGCAGATCCAAATGTTCAAAGAGACATTATTGAAAAGCTAAAAACTCTAATTCCTAAAGATGGTGATTATCATCATGCGGAAGGAAATTCAGATGGGCACATTAAAGCAAGTATTTTCGGCTCGTCTGTAACTGTAATTGTCAAAGATGGTGAACTTGTCTTGGGAACATGGCAACATATTTTTTTTTATGAAGGGGACGGTCCAAGAAACAGAACAGTTTATGTTGAGTGTATTTCAAAATAGGTGAAATTATGTTATATTATGTGCATGGATATATGTCGGCGCCAGATAGCACGAAAGGAACTTTGTTTAATGAAACGCTAGGTGCAAAGGCGATAAAATACAGGGACTGCGAACCAGAAGACCTTGTAATTTCAGAGTGTCTTGAAAGGATAAAGCAGGAAATAAGAGATGACAAAAATGCAGTTCTTATTGGTTCATCTCTTGGTGGTTTTCTTGCTGCAAAGATAGCACTTGACTGCTCAAATGTCAAGACAGCAATACTTCTTAATCCTGCAACAATTCCACCTGATATTGATATAAAAACAATTCATGATATGCCGCAAAGCATATTGAAAGATATGAAGGATGAAGAACTATTTTTTAAAAAAATAAATTCCAACCTCTTTGTTATTGTTGGAACCGAAGATAATGTAGTACCAAACCAGTGGGTAATTTCTTTTGCAAAAGCGCAAGAAGCTATTGTAAAATTTTTAAAAGACGATCACAGTCTGTCAAAAAACACTCAAAATTTGCCAAAAATAGTTTCAGGCATCCTACAAAAAAGCATTAAGGAGTAAAATGTATTACATGTGATTTATAATGGAAGAGATTTGG
>JAYEJG010000096.1:0-2578 GCA_034660435.1 Thermoplasmatota archaeon | reverse complement strand
TGGTAATTTTTTCAGAAAGGTTGGAATGAGTCTGTCCAAGGGATCCTCCTCTACCACAACATTGTGTATCCTTTCCACCAAAATATGGATATTTGACGGTAAGGTCAGGGATGTTCTTTAGTACCTCGCGAGGCTCGTCTATTAATTCGAGTTTTCTGGCGAGAGTACAAGGGTCGTGATATACACATTCTTTTTTCACGCTGTTGCATTTTATTTTTTCCTCTCTGACTATTTTTGACAAGTATTCTGATGAATGCAATATCTCTACATTTAACTCTAGGCCGACTTGAGGATAGATATTCTTAAACACGTGAGTGCAGGTTGGGCAACTACAAACTACTGTTTTACATCCACTCTTTTTTATCTCTTCGATGTTATGTGATGCAATTTCTTTAAACTCTTTGAGAAAACCAAGGTTATGCAACGGTACACCACAGCACCACTCCTCTTTTAGAGTCATACATTCATCCCCAGATTTTTTCATAATCTCTATCATCGACTCAGCAATCTCTTTATGGTCTGAAAGAACGCTGCATCCCATGAAATAGAGAATATCTCCCGTATTCTTCCCTTTTGCTTCAACAGTCCGTTTATCCATTACATGATCTTTCATCAATTTATCTTTGACTGCTATGGCATTTGATGGTGCCTCATGTTTTTCAACAAGATCTTGACGAACTCCTTTCAGAAGGTCTCCAAGCGAAAAATCAAACGGACACCACTGTTTGCAGGCATTACATCCACAGCATTTGTATAACACGTTGGTAACACCCTCTCCAGAAATTCTTCCTGTTTCAGATAGGTATGCAATACGTGCCCGTCCTGAAGGGGATGCAGTTTCACTTTTCTCTGTTTCTGACACTGGACAGTCAAAACGACACATGTTTGGGCAAAGTGCACATTTTATCAATGAGTCCATGTCTGCATTAGTTTTTTTCTTTGGGATATATTCTCTTTTGCCCATAAGAAAGTGCTTCATTGCACGAGCTTTTACGGTAAATGGTGTTTGGCTGAGAGCATCCATTATCCACTGGTATTTCTCCGTTGCCTTCATTTTTCTACCCCCATTTTACCTGGATTCATGATATTGTGCGGATCGAGTGTCTCTTTTATCGCTCTGAATAATTTCATGCGTTCGCCCATTTCCTTCTCTAACCATTTTGCTCGCATGAGGCCAATTCCATGATGGTGGCTAATTGACCCGTTTTCTTCTAAACAGGCCTTCATCATTGCATCCCAGATAGATTGATAGAACTCAAACGGGTCAACATTTTTTGGCGGAACACCTCCAAATGTAAAATAGAAACAAACGCCCTGTGGGTAGAAATGTGATGCATGTGCCGATGCAACAGCAATTCCTCTGATTTTTCTCATTGCAGGAATCACCCTGCTGTATAAATCTAGTGCATTCTTCCAACCGACAGACATCTCTACAGTATCAAAAATAAAACCTCTGGGTGTAAAATCAGATGTTTCTCTGACATTAAATCTTGATTTGATCCAGTGTTCGACAGGAGCATCTCCGCAAGATATTCCACCTTCCTTTTTACAAACAGCTTCGGAAATTTCTTCTTCCAATTTAACTAGTTTTTTATCTCCCTCCATCAGAAGAACAAGCATTATCTTGCCTTTTGTCTCTGGATGTTTATAAAAATGTCTTAAAGTTTCGTTCCTGTCATAAATGCGTACCACTGCAGGATACACATTTCTTCTCATTATTTTTCTCACAGCTTCTAAAGCCTTTGAAAGATCATCGAAAGCATATGAGCACATAGCTCTTTCTTCAGGATATGGCCATATCTTAAGCGTTGCTTGAGTAACTATTCCCAGATTCCCTTCTGATCCTAAAAACAATCGTTCAACTGCAGGGCCTGTAGAAGATCTTGGGACCGGTTTTGATTTTATAACGGTGCCATCTGGGAGAACTGCTTCAAGTGCTACGAGCATGTCCTCAATTTTACCATACTTTGTAGAAAATTGGCCTGCTGCTTTGCAGGCAATCCATCCACCTAGACTGGAACAGTATAATGACTGAGGTATATGGCCCATGGTATAACCATATCTATTGAGGTGCCTTTCGAGATTCATGCCGTTGATTCCCGTTTGAGCGGTAATTGTAAGCCCAAGGTCATCTATATTAACGACCTTATCCATTTTTTTTAAATCAACTACAATTCCACCTTTAATTGGTACTGCACCACCAACAACACCAGAACCGTCCCCATATGGGATAATTGGTGTTTTTTCTTTGCATGCTAGTTTAAGGATATCAGAAATTTGTTTTGTGCTTTCCGGCCAAACAATGCAATCAGGAAGTGCGGCAATTTTACCGTCAATTAGCCAACGAAGTGTTATCGGCATATAGTCCTTTGAATAGGTAATTTTGTCTACCTCTTTTTCAGAAACTCCGTCTGGAACAATTTTGTTGAGTTTATCAACAATTTTGCGATCAAAAACACTGTGCTTTTTATCTTTTTTATAAACCACCCCGTAAGACATAACCTAAGTAATGCGCCGTAGATATAAAAAGCCAATTATGTCTAGGACAATTTATATAACATCTTCATATTTACTGGAG
>JAYEJG010000095.1:0-13280 GCA_034660435.1 Thermoplasmatota archaeon | reverse complement strand
GGGGGCATCAGTCAAAAGCAAATGTTGGGCATCTGTATTCATTGCAATTAGTTCTGCCCCAGTAATTTCACTTGCAACACATCTTGCAATAGTATTTGTTCCAGCGCCACCACAACCAACAACTTTAATCGTTGTGGTAAGACCTGCAAGTACCTCCTGAAGCTCTCTATTGACAGAATTCTTAGTAAGCGAATCATTCAATACATTATTTTTTACATTTTTGCCAGATTTCTTTGTCTTTTTATTACTTTCATTGGCAAT
Source organism: Thermoplasmatota archaeon (assembly GCA_034660435.1). GTDB lineage: Archaea > Thermoplasmatota > E2 > DHVEG-1 > DHVEG-1 > JAYEJG01. The sequence continues at coordinate 13,019 of JAYEJG010000095.1, read as the reverse complement.
TACTTCTTCGATTATCTTTTTCATCTAAATCAGCCACTCCCTCACAATAGTTAATCCAAACTTAATTGCGATTAATATATTTTTTGCAATATTGTAAAGTAAACTCGATTATTAAATATTTCCTAAATTTTTCTAGCAATACCCAATGAAAAATCCATATTTTTAACCGAATGTGTCAAATAACCCAGTGAGATTCTATCTGCAAACAAAGCGTATTTTTCAATGTTCTTTAAGGTTACATTTCCAGATATTTCAATAATGATGGTTCTATCTATATCTCTTATTTTTCCTGCGATCTTTTGCGAGATGACTGGATTAAGATTATCAAGCATTATAACATTAACATTCATCTTTGCAGCAGTAATTGCATCTTCTTCATTTTCAACTTCTACTTCAATTACTTTTCCTTTGATTTTGTCTTGTACTCTCTTTATCGCATCTTCTACAGAACCTGCAAATTTAATATGGTTATCTTTAATCATTACTGCATCAAAAAGACCGGATCTATGAGGCTCTCCACCGCCAAGTAAAACCGCTCTTTTTTCATATTTTCTAAATCCGGGTGTTGTTTTTCTTGTAGCAGCGATTCTTACATCTGGGTTTATCTTATGGCAAAGATCAACAAGCTTCTTTGTTTCAGTTGCAATACCGCTCATTCTGCCAATAAAATTTAATGCCAACCGCTCTCCGTTCAAAATTGATTTTATTTGGCCTTTAATTTCTGCAATAATCGTTTTCTCTTCTACAAATTCTCCATCATTTACTTTCAAATCCATCTTTGCACCGACTTTTTCAAAAACAATTTTTGCTTCTTCAAGTCCTGCAACAACACAACCATCTTTTGCAATAATCTGAGCCTGCGCCATTTCAGAAGTAAATATCGCGTCAGATGTAATATCTCCTTCATCTCCAAGATCTTCATTTAGGAAATTATCAATATCATCCATGGCAGTATTTTTTATATCTGGTCTTTGTTTTAAGGTTTTGGTATTGCATATGAAATTGGGGATTATTGGTTGTGGCGCAATCGGTACAGATGTTGCAAAAGCGGCAGATGAAATGAAAGAAATTGAAAAAATATACATGTTTGATATTGATAAAAAAGTTACCGTGAGGTTAAACAAACAGCTCAATAAATCCGAGACGCTTTGTGTAAAAGAGTTTTTAGAAGAAGTTGATGTTGTATTTGAAGCCGCTTCTCAAGAGGCCGTTAATACACATGCTGAAGAAGTTCTTTTGGCTGGAAAAGATCTTGTGATAATGAGTGTTGGAAGTTTGTTTGATGATAAATTTAGATTAAAACTTGAAAAAATTGCTAGAAAAAACAATTGCAAGATTTATCTCCCTTCTGGGGCTGTTTGTGGGATAGATGGAATTCTTTCCGCAAGCATAGGTGCAATTGATGAAGTGACTCTTGTAACCACCAAACCTCCAAAATCATTAGGAAAAGATGTCGAGAAAAGAATTACAGTATTTGATGGCACCGCAAGAGACGCCGTAAAGGAATTCCCTAAAAATATCAATGTTGCTGCAAGCCTTTCGTTAGCCGGTATTGGCTTTGATGATACAAAAGTACAAATTGTTGTCGATCCCGTTGCGACAAGAATAAATCATAAAATTCTTGCGCATGGAAAATTTGGAAGGCTTAGAGCAGAAGTTGAAAACATGCCGAATCCAAACAACCCAAAGTCAAGTTATATGGCATCACTCTCTGCTGTTGCAACGCTTAAAAGAATTGTAAATCCTATACAAATAGGGGCATAGTAACACGTTACATTTACTTTGTAAAGGTGTAAAGATAAAACAAAGCTTTAAATAACAGAATTAAAGGAATTGACTATGAATTTTGAGATAAAAGACCGAGATGCTGCAGGAAGGATATGTAAATTCACTACAGAACATGGAACAGTGACAACACCCAATCTAATGCCAGTTATCAACCCAAACAAGATGCTCATCTCCCCAAAGGAAATGAAAAAACTTTTTGGAACTGAAATTGTGATTACCAACTCATACATCATAAAAAAAGATAAAAAACTTAGAGAAGAATCGCTGAAAAACGGTGTCCACAAACTTATTGATTTTGATGGCCCCATCATGACAGATTCTGGAACATTTCAATCATATGTGTATGGAGATATCAAGCTAGACCCAATTGAAATCGTAGAATTCCAAAGAAACATTGGCTCCGATATTGGAACAATTCTTGACATCTTTGGGACTCCAGACCAGACAAAAGAAGAAATTAAAAATAGTGCAAAAGAGACATTAAAACGTGCAAAAGAAAGCACGAAAGTAAAAGGCAAGATGAATCTAGCATGTACTGTTCAAGGATCCATCTATCCAGATTTGAGAGAGAAATGTGCAAATGACTTAAGCAAAACTGATGCGGATTTTTTTCCAATTGGCGGCGTTGTACCATTAATGGAAAATCAGAGATACTGTGATCTTGTCAACAGCATTATTTATTCAAAAAAAGGCCTTGACCCTTCAAAACCTGTTCATTTGTTTGGTTGTGGCCATCCACTCATTTTCCCACTTGCAGTAGCTCTTGGCTGCGATTTTTTTGATTCGTCAGCATATGCAAAATATGCAAACGACAACAGAATGATATTTTACTGGGGAACTGAAAAACTAGACAATCTTTCAGAACTGCCTTGTTCTTGCCCAGTCTGTTCGAAATACACGGCAGATGAACTCAAAAAACTTAGTAAAAAAGAAAAGAAACTTGAAATTGCAAAACACAACTTATATGCCAGTTTTGAAGAAATAAAAAAGATTAGAAGTGCAATTTCAAATGGCAGCCTTTGGGAGCTTGTCGAGAGAAGAGCAAATTGCAATCCACATCTTCTAGAAGCAATGAACCTCCTTAGATCAGGGGATGTCAAAGATTTTTTGGAAAAATTTGAACCCACTAGTAAAAGTAAAGCACTCTTTTACACCGGACCTCAGAGTATCCATCGACCTATTGTACATAGGTGCCACAACAGGCTTTTGGATAGATATAAAGAAACTTTTGATACAACCATTGTTTTTCCAGATGGAGATAAACCCTATTCTACATATTACTTTGACCAGATTAAAGGAATAAGAGGAAAAAATTGTAGAACAAACATTCTTGTTGACTCTGCCCTTGGACCAGTGCCAATTGAACTTGACGAGATGTATCCATTTGCACAATCTGTTTTCCCAGAGATTACAGACAAAGAATCTGAAGAGGAGATAGCAAGAATATTTGACAGGTTTACAAAAGGTAAAAAAATCATATGCTGGGATGACAAAAACACCATTGATGAGTTAAAACAGTCAAAAAAAGAAGGTTTTAATTTTGATGTTATCAGAATTTCTGCCGTTTCTGATATGCAATTTGGCAGAAATGCATCAAAAGCATTGTTTAACGGCGAGATAAAAATTGTTAAATCCAAAAAGACGGGCAAGATACGAAACATCTATTGTGATGGTAAACACATTCTTTCCATGCGCGCTAGTGATGGATTGTTTACTTTGAAGGTAGATGGCGGAAAACTTCTCCACAAATATTTTAAATCTCCTATAATGAGAGTAACCACAGACAAGGACGCTGTTCCATTTGTAAAAGATGGGAAAAGTGTTTTTGCAAAGTTTGTAAAAGAATGTGACCCAGAGCTAAGGCCTCTTGACGAATGTCTAATCGTTGATGAAAAGGATAATCTACTTGCAGTAGGCAGATGTCTTCTGAACAGAGTTGAAATGTTATCTTTTAACTATGGCATGGCCGTAAAAACAAGAGAGCATATGTAGAAAGTATAATGGGGATTTTTCTAATCTTTTTAGGATTTGTTGCTTTTGTTGCACCTTTTGGTATTAAAAACAAAAATTAAAAAGGTTACAAAGATATTGTTTTGTTTGATAGTACAAGACAAATGTGGCAATTTAAAGGAGAGGCGAAAGTTATGTCAAAAAATGAAAAATCATCGATGGTTTCAGGTTTTTATAAATTACCTGTCGAAAAAAGAATTAATTTTGTAAAAGATTTTGCAGATCTATCGGATGATGATGAAAAGATTTTTTCTTCTTGTTTGAACATGGAAACTGCTGACCATATGGTAGAAAATGTTCTGGGAACTTTTGAATTACCCCTAGGAGTAGCAGTTAACTTTGTTATAAATGGCAAGGACTATCTTGTACCTATGGCAACAGAAGAAAGCAGCGTCATAGCTGCTGCCAGCAACGCAGCAAAAATCGCGAGAATAAAAGGAGGGTTCACAACTGAATGTTCAGATCCATTAATGATCGGACAGCTTCAACTATTGAATGTGAAAGATGTGGCTGGTGCGGCACAAACAATTTTGAACCATAAAAAGGAACTTTTAAACCTTGCTAACGCACAAGATAAAATCCTTGTAGATTTTGGTGGGGGTGCAAAGGATCTCGAGGTTAGAATTCTTGATAGCCCCATTGGAAAAATGATTGTTACACACATTATAGTTGATGTTCGTGATGCAATGGGTGCTAATGCTGTTAATACCATATGTGAAGCGCTAGCCCCAATGCTTGAAGAGTTAACTGGAGGAAAAATCCGCCTTAAAATACTTTCAAACCTTGCGGATAAGAGGATTGTAAAAGCAAAAGCTATATTTGACAAAGAAAAAATGGGTGGCAAACAAGTTGTTGATGCATTTCTTGAGTCGTATACACTAGCATCTATTGATCCATATCGAGCATCAACCCACAACAAAGGAATTATGAATGGAATAGATGCATTAATCATTGCCACTGGAAATGATTCCAGAGCAATCGAAGCAGGAGCTCATGCATATGCTGCAAGAAACGGACAATACACATCTTTGACAAAATATTATAAAGATAAAGCAGGAAATCTTGTAGGAGAAATCGAACTACCTCTTGCAATAGGGATTGTAGGGGGCGCTGGAAACATCCATCCAAAGGCAAAACTTTGTAAAAAAATACTTGGAATTAAATCAGCAAAGGAACTTTCTGAAATTGCGGCATCTCTTGGTCTTGCACAAAACTTTGCCGCAGTATTTGCCCTTTCCACAGTTGGAATACAAAAAGGACATATGAGCCTCCATGCAAAAAATATTGCCGTAATGGCTGGTGCAAAGGGAGAAGAGATAGACAAAGTAGCAAAACAGTTGAAAAAAGAAGAAAAAATAAAACTAGATAGAGCCAAAGAAATACTGAAAGAGATCAGATAATTCTATCAGATATATCCTCTGGCTCTCGTTCACAATAATAGCATTTGATTACAACAGGATCTTTATTTGTCACAATAAAACGGCTTTTTACTGGCTCATTAAAGTTAGAAACGCATGTAGGGTTAGAACATTTTACAATGTCAATTATTTCATCTGGGATTTTTACATGTCGCTTCTCGACCACGTCATAATCTCTAATAATGTTTATTGTGGCCTTTGGCGCGATAAGTGCAATTTTATCTACCTCTTTTGAAAGGAGCTCTCTTTCCTCAATTTTCACAATATCTTTCTTTCCAGATTTACCGCGAGCATTCATTGCAACACTTATTACATTATCAGTTTCATCCGGAATTTTTAGTACATGTAACACCTTTAGAGCTGCCCCTGGGGTAATATGATCGATAACAGTTCCATTTTTGATTGGGGTCACCTTCAATTCTTTCATAATTTACCCCCCATAACGAGCGATAGAAGTGCCATTCTTATTGGAACTCCATTAAATGCCTGTTTAAAATAAAGTGCATGTGAAGTATTGTCAACTTTTGGGTCAATTTCTATAACGCGAGGCAATGGGTGCATTATACTCAAATCATCTCTTGCATTCTCCAATAATTCTAGATCTACTTTGTATATCCCAACCACTCTATTGTATTCCTCAGCATCAGGAAATCGTTCCCTTTGAATTCTTGTAACGTATAACACATCTGCATCCTTTATTGCCTTCTCGAGGTTAGATGTGGAGTTTGGTTCAACCCCAAGTTCCCTGCATTCTTCCATGACTTCCTTTGGCATCTTAAGGCTTTTTGGTGAGACAAACGTAAGTTCTACGCCATAAACAGCTAAAGCATACGCAAGCGAATGTACTGTGCGACCGTACTTTAAATCTCCTAGAAGAACGATTTTGTTTTTTTCTATTCTTTTTTTCTCAGTGCAAATGGTGAATAAATCCAGAAGACACTGTGTTGGATGCCTTCCTGCTCCATCTCCTGCATTAAGCACTGGGACATTTGCAAATTCTGCTGAAAGACGGGCTGCACCTTCTTGAGGGTGCCTTACAACAATAGCGTCACTGTAAGAATCAGCCATCCGTATGGTATCAGCAAGACTCTCTCCTTTCTTCTGAGATGTCGCACTTGGATCAGAAAAACCTATTACCCTTCCACCAAGTCTATTCATAGCGCTTTCAAAGCTAAGTCTTGTTCTTGTACTTGGCTCAAAAAATAATGAAGAAAGCACCTTCCCGTTTAAGATATCTTTATATTTCTCTCCTTTTGCATAAGGTACCATTTTTTTAGCACAATCAAGAACATAGTTTACTTCTTTTTTTGAAAAGTCCTTTATTGAAATTATGTCTTTTCCTTTGAAATCCATTCAAATCAAAAAAAACAAGATGTAGCACCATCTTAATAAACTTTTTAGTCGAATTGTAAAAAATCACTTCTAAATACATCCGAAGTAATAATTTATTAATATAATAAGGCTCATATAGTATTTAGGCAATAGTTGTGTAGTAAAATATATAAGTGTTATTTGTCAACACTTAATATAACAAAAACAAAGATATGAAGGGAATATCCCATGAAAGATAAAGATTCCGAAGAAAATATTGTTAATAAGTTACGTATGATTTTAGATAAAAGCAGTGACGTTGATTTAAATTCTAAAGAAAAAAAACATCTAAAGTCACTTATTAAAAGGCTAAAAAATGAAGAGGAGAAAGAGTTAGCCCTTAGGAAAATCAGTTTAGATGAAGAAGACGATGCTTTGAAACCGAAAGTCATCATTCACGAAAGAAAAAAGAAGATTGACTTTAGAAAAACTGAAAAGGAATTAAAAGGCAATGAAACACTAGAAGTCAAAAAAGCAGATGTTGAACTTCTAGAGTTTGTTGAAATCAAACCAAAAGACATTAAAAAAGACGAAACAGAGGAAAATCCTGTTTTCATACCAGTTGAAGAACCTGAAGATGACAAAGTTGAAGATTTTGAAAAAGAGGAAACGGAACAAATCCAAAAACTCGACGAAATAGATGGCGCAAAAGAAAACATTGAAGAAAAAATGCCTGAATGGATACCTGCAGAAGAACAGGATGTTGAAGAAACAGTTGAATCTAAAGGAGATGAGCCTCAAATTCAAGAATACGAACAAGAATCGGCCAATATACTGGATGAATCTGAAGATATTTCCTACAAGTTAGAACCTTTCAGAGATATGGAAAGCATTGACGATGAAACTGCTGTTCTTCTTTATGATAATGGATTTACATCTATAGAAGCATTGACGCTTGCATCGTTAAAAGATCTCAAGAAAATCAAAGGACTGAAAAAGAGAATTGCAAAGAAAATTAAAAATGAAATTGACGAAGGAACAGAATGGGCGACTGCCATTGATAAAGATACTGACGAATATCTTGAATCAAATATGCCTACTGGAGAAGAGCCGGAAAAAGAAGAAACCGAACCTGCAAAAGAAATGGAAGAACTGGAAATAGACAAAAATACAGAGCAGGAGACTACCAACATTGAAGAAGATATTTCCTACAAGTTAGAACCTTTCAGAGATATGGAAAGCATTGACGATGAAACTGCTGTTCTTCTTTATGATAATGGATTCATTTCCATTGACATTCTAGAACTTGCATCAGTCAGAGACCTTAAAAAAATTGGAATTAAGAAAAAACTTGCAAAAACCATGATTAAAGAGCTTAACGAAAAAGAAGATGCGCTTGGAATGAAACCTGTACTTGATGAAGAAATTGAACACGAAGATCTTGAGATTGATGACGTCGAAGAGGAAAAGGGAGTTGACGTAAATGAAAAAATTGAAACTTTTAAAGATATGGAAAGCATTGACGATGAAACTGCTGTTCTTCTTTATGATAATTACATTACGTCTATAAGTGAGTTAAAAGGAGTATCTTATAAGGATCTTATAAAAATCAAGAAATTTAAGAAAAAAGTAGCAAAAGGTATTATTGCAGAATTGGACAAGATGCAAGAAGAGTCATTAAAAGTAAAACCCATAGAATTGGGAGAATCTGCAGAAGGGAAAGTAACAAAAGAACAAATCGAAGAAGTTGGAGAACTAGAAGAAGATGAAAATACACCTTCCCCCATGGAATTAAAAACAAAATCTTCTGAATGGAGACCATCACCAAAAGACGAGAAAGAATTTGAAGGAGATGTTGAATTGGAAGATGAAAAAAATATAATTGATGTTTTCAAAGACATGGAGAGCATTGACGATGAAACTGCTGTAATTCTTTATAAATATGGGTTTACATCGATAGATGAACTGATGATTGCATCTCTTAAAGATCTGTGCAATGTTAAAGGCATTAAAAGGAGATTAGCAAAGAAAATTAAAAAAGAAATTGATGAAAAAGGACAATGGGGACCCGTTGCAGAAGAAAACGGCATAAAAAAGTTTCTTGAAAATGAAGGAGAATACTTTTCTATAGATAAAGAAGTTGAGAAAAATAATGAAAAAATATTGGAATACGAGCCAGGAGAGATAATAGATGAAGGGGAGTTTTCCGAAGAACAAGAGAGTATGAAAGATGGAGATGGTTCTGAATTTGATGCTTTTGAAAAAATTAATAGCATTGATGAAAAAACGGCACGATTGCTCGTTGAAAATGGGATTATGTCTGTTGGAGACCTAATAGAACAGACGGTGAAAAACCTAACAAAGATAAAAGGGATTAAACGAAAACTCGCAAAAGAAATAAAAAGAGAAGTAAATAGCCTCATAGAAATGGGCAAACTTGAAGATGAACAAAACTCTTTTGGAAGGAATGAAAACCCATTTATCGAGGAAGGAGAAGATTGGGAGACTTTTGACGAGGAAAAAACTTCTGATGAAGAAATAACGGAAACGCAAGGTTACACATATCGGGAATTTACACTCTATAAAAGAGAAATAGAAACAAAAGGCGGTAAGAAAAGAACTGTAAGGTTTTTTAGCAAAGAAACACCTAATGAAGGAGAGCCGATTGCTCTTCCAACAGGTTATGAAGTGAAAGTTAACAAAAAGACGAAAGTACCATACCTAAAAAAGAAAAGTTAGTCTTTTGTTATTAAGTATTATAAACCATTTCTTCTATTAGCCCTGGCAAGATAAAATGACTTGGAACGGACCATTAAACAAAATTGATAACTATAGATACGAGATTCCTTCATCATATAAAGGAGAAAATGGCAATTTAAAAATGCGGACATCTGGCATAATTTATGCAGATGAAAGCATGATGGAGAATATTAGAGCGGACAACGCCCCTGAACAGGTTGCCAACAGTACAACACTTCCAGGGATTGTTGGAAGTGCCCTTGCAATGCCCGACATTCATTGGGGGTACGGTTTTCCTATTGGCGGCGTTGTGGCCATTGATGCTGAAGAAGGCGTCATTACTCCTGGCGGAATTGGTTTTGATATCAACTGTGGCTGCAGACTTGTTAGAACCAATTTAAATGAAAAGGATTTGTCTGAAAACATCGTAAAAAGTCTTGTGGACAAAATGTTCCAAAATGTTCCATCGGGTCTTGGTTCAAAGGCAAAAATAAGACTTTCAAAAAGGGAACTTAACGACGTTTTAATGAGGGGAGCAAAATCTCCTGTCGAAAATGGATATGGTTGGGATGAAGACACGGAATTCCTAGAAGAAAATGGATGTTTAAAATCCGCCGATGTTTCAAATGTTTCGGAAAGAGCGAAACAGAGGGGGCTTTCACAGGTGGGCTCACTTGGTGCTGGAAATCATTTTCTTGAAATTCAGAAAGTAACAGAAATATATGACAAAGAAGCTGCAAAAGCCTTTGGCGTAAAAGAATTGGGACAGATTATGATAATGATCCACACGGGTTCTCGTGGATTTGGCCATCAGGTTTGTACAGACCACCTGAGGGTTTTAGAACAAGCTGTCAAAAAATACAATATACAACTCCCAGACAGGCAACTTGCATGCGCTCCAATAAATTCTCCAGAAGGCGAGTCGTATCTAAAGGCAATGGCCTGTGCAGCAAACTTTGCATGGGCAAATAGACAACTTATTGTTCATTGGATAAGAGAGTCCTTTGAAAAGGTATTGAATGACTCTGCAGAGAACATGGAAATGAAGATAGTCTATGACGTTTGTCACAACATTGCAAAATTAGAAGAACATATCATAGAAGGTAAAAAAAGAAAGGTGTACGTCCATAGAAAAGGCGCTACGAGAGCTTTTGGGCCTGACGAAGCAGAAATCCCGTTAAAATATAGAAATATTGGTCAACCTGTCATTATTCCTGGGGATATGGGGACAGAAAGTTATTTGTTGAAAGGAACAAAAGAATCTGAAGAAACTTTTGGATCGACTTGCCATGGCGCAGGACGCATTATGTCAAGACATAAAGCACTCAAAAAATGGAGCGGAGAACAAATAATAAAAAATCTACAAAATAAAGGAATATATGTTCATCCTGCAAGCATGAAAGTTGTCGCAGAGGAGTCACCTGGCGCTTACAAGGATATTAAAAACGTCGTAGACATTGTACATGGGGCAGGAATCGCAAAAAAAGTAGTAAAACTAAAGCCCATTGGCGTCGTAAAGGGATAATCCATAACAAGTTAATTTTAAATGTTAGAAGACATATTAAGGTACAGCGGATGGTGATGCATTTGAATGAAGTTGAAATAGTTGATTTTTGTAAAGTAGACCTAAAGGGAGCTACTGTTATAGCAGGTTTTCCGTCGATAGGCCTTGTTAGCACTATTGCTGCAAATTATCTAATTGATGCCTTGGATTTGAAGCAAATAGGTTGCGTTATATCGGAACATTTTCCTGCACTTTCTGTCGTCCATACCGGAGAGCCTTTATCACCTGTAAGAATTTATGCGGGTACTCAGCAAAATGGTAAAAAGATAGTGATTTTTGTATCAGAATTCAAACCAAAGCCAAATCTTATAAACTCTATTTCTGGAGCTATTATGGATTGGGCAGGGGAAAAGAATTGTGAACTATTGATATCCCCGGAGGGCATGGTTGTTGAAGGGACTGAAGAGATCAAGGATAACGTAGATGCCTATGCAATAGGTTCAACTGAAGAGATAAGAAAATATCTTGTAGCAAGGAATATCAAACAATTCAAAAATGGGATTATCGCAGGAGTTTCTGGCGTCCTGCTAAATATGGGAAAGCAATGCAACTTTAATGTCATATCAATTCTTGCTGAAGCCCATCCAAACTACCCTGATGCAAAAGCAGCCGCTGCGGCAATAAACATTATTGCACTTGTTATGGGAACCGAAATAAATGTAAAACCACTGTATGAAGAATCGGATCGCATTGAAAAACAATTACAGAAGATGCATAAGCAAGCAAAACCAATGGTTGCTCAAGGTCAAACGCCGACACCTGGGATGTATGGTTAGAGAAAAATCTCTAAGCCATATATTTTTCTTTTGTAAAGAACCTTTAAAAACATAGTGCTAATGCTAGTTTTGATTATGGATAAAATCCCAAAAAGCCACCCACGATATAAATCACTAATTACAAGAGAGAAAATGAAAGATGCTTTGATAAAAGGCCTTGTTCATGAGACTGGACTTATAGCCTATGGGAGAGGGGAGGCTTTTGATTATTTGATGGGTGAAAAAACTCAGGGGTTTGCAGAAGATGCAGAAAAGGTTGCTGCGGCAACTCTTCTTATTGCAAAAAATCCGATGGTATCAGTCAATGGAAATGTTGTTGCACTTATTTGCAAAGAATGTATAAGTCTATCAGAAAAAATACCTGCAAAAATTGAAGTTAATCTTTTTCACAGAACAGAAGATCGTATGAAAAAGCTTACCAAGGAACTACTGAAAAATGGCGCAAAAGAGATATACGGAAATAATGCAGATGCGAGGATTCCAGGACTTGATCATGATAGGGGGCTATGTGATAAAAAAGGTATTTTTTCATCCGATGTCATTCTTGTGCCACTCGAAGATGGAGACAGATGTCAAGCTCTAAAAAAAATGGGAAAAACCGTTATTGCAATTGATCTAAATCCCCTATCAAGAACTGCAAAAACAGCAAACATCACAATTGTAGATAATGTTACAAGAGCAATACCAAATATTGAAAGATGGGTTGAAAAATTAAAAATTGAAGAAAAAGAAGTTTTAGAAAAAATCGTAAAAAAATGGAACAATAAAAAAGTGCTTAGAGATTCTTTACTTTTCATTTCAAAAAGATTAAGTTCAATATGTTAATTAGGTGAAGTAATGAAAAATTATAGAAGTCATTATTCAAAAGATGTTTCAGACAATGAATATGGCAAGTCCATCACTGTTGCTGGCTGGGTTGAGGATATTAGAAACATTGGTTCAATCGCATTTATAATTCTTCGTGACAAAAAAGGAACTCTACAAATAACTGCATTAAAGAAACAAAGTCCTGAAATTTTTGAAAAACTTGTCTCTATAACAAGAGAATCTGTAATTTCTGTCAAAGGGCTTTGCAAGCAGAGCGATAAAGCACGAAATGGGTATGAAATAATACCTGAAGAGTTTGAAGTACTGTCTGTCGCCCAAACTCCTCTTCCGTTGGGTGTAGTAGATAAGGTGGAATCTGAGCTTGATACCCGCTTAGATAACAGGTTCATAGATTTAAGAAAAGAAAAAATCCAAGCAATTTTTAAGATACGATCTGAAGTAATTGCTGCTGTTCATAAATATTTGAGAAAGAACAATTTTATCGAGATACATACACCAAACATCATTGCAAGCTCCTCTGAAGGGGGAACCGATGTTTTCAAGTTAAAGTATTTTGAAAAAGAAGCTTTTCTTGCCCAGTCACCT
>JAYEJG010000094.1:0-2603 GCA_034660435.1 Thermoplasmatota archaeon | reverse complement strand
TTATAGACAAGTCGTTAGAAATCGCTGGAGAAAAAGGATTTGTCTTTATCGGAGTTACCAATGGAGAATTTATAAAAGCAAAAAGAACTGCAAAATCCCTCCAAGAAAGAAAGCAAACTATTGAAAAATATATAAGACGCAAGAATTGCACTTGCAAAATAGAGATTAAACCGATAGGAGACAAATACGGTCCATCTGTAACAGGAGATTTTGATGCAATAATTGTATCTCCTGAAACAAGATCTGTTGCAGAAGAAATAAACATTAAAAGGAAAGGAGTGGAAAAGAAACCGCTAAAAATATTTGAAATTCCTTTTGTTTTAGCAGATGATAATCTCCCTATAAGCTCCACAAGAATAAGAAACAAAGAAATTAATGACGAAGGACGATGCCTTTAGGAGATTAGTTTTAAATAGTTCATACCAATACATCGGAAAAAAGGTGATCTGTGTGACATATGTTATCTTTGAAGTAAAACCTGAAGATTTGGGCAAAATAAACAACGTTGTTAAAGACGATATTGTTAGTAGGCAAAGCATTCTAACAAGAGATGCAAGTTCATTAGGATTTGACAAGGAAGTCTCATACCTGAAAATCGAAGGAAGCAATGATGGATTAAAAAAAGCAGAGGAACTTGCAAAAGAACAAGGATTTAATAAACTCAAGTCAAAAAAAGCAGAAGAAATAAATAAGAAAATTCAAGAACAAGAAGATTCTGCTGCAGATGGCATGGGCATGATTTTTGGATGAACTATATCTTCCAATAACTCGCCCACTTATTCTTGATTTTTTTAATTGTTGCTTTTGCATTAACATCTTCTTTGATGTTATCGTCAATTTCTATTGGCTCTCCAACCATTTCCCCAATGTTTGATATCAAACATTTACCCATCCAGTCAAAACTATATCCGCCTTCAAGAGTGCAAACGATTTTTGGTTGAATTTTTTGATATTTTTTAATCATCTCACCAAAAATATTTGCAGAATACTTCAGACCGCCGAAAGGATCAGTGTGGTGGGAATCAAATCCTACAGAAAATATAATTAAATCGGGTTTGAACCGGTTTGCAATAGGTAAAAAAACCTCATCTAACAACTCACGGGCAGATTCATCTCCAGTTCCATACGAGAATGGAGCATTGATCGTATAACCTTCTCCTTTACCAACTCCAATTTCATCGATATCTCCAGTTCCTGGAAAATGAGGCGACAAATGGATGGATTGGTACATGACATCAGACCTATCATAGAATATGTCCTGTGTACCGTTACCATGATGAACGTCGTTATCGAAAATCAACACTTTTTTTCCTTTTTTTGCGATTTCATTTGCAGCAAGCGCCGTATTGTTGAAAAGACAAAACCCCATGGATCTGTCTTTCGTGGCATGATGCCCTGGTGGCCTTACAAGAGAAAAAGCGTTTTTTGCTTTTCCGTTAAGCACGTTAGTACAAGCATTAACAACAGCACCAGCAGCAATTCTGGAAGTTTTGAAGTCATCTTTTGATACATAAGTATCCAAATCCACCCAGGAATTGCCTTGTTTACTGATAGCTTTTATCTGAGATATCATCCTTGTTGAATGTATTTCATAAAGAATTTTTTCTGGAAGAATAGATGGCTCAACCATTTCAAGAGATTCAAAAAATGGCGAATTTCGTAACTCGTCCATCATCACAGTAAGTCTTTCAGCATTTTCAGGATGCCCAATATTATCGTGTTTGTGAAATTCTTTTGAATAGAATACCTGTGTTTTCATAAAACAGCAGAGGGATACATCTCAGCAAGATATAAGTCTATTTCTAATATTTTAAGTACAGACAATGTATTGCAGAGCGTATAATTAACGGGGAACAAATTGTTATGAACGAAATGCTTCTTGGTATCTCGCCTGAGTATCTTTATCTTCATGGAAAAACTCCGAAGCATGTATCTGATTTACATGAACCATATTTTCTAGCTTTTTGCCCAAAGGAAAGAAGCATAGACGCCGCTAGAAAGGAACTTATCAAAAAAGTAGATGAAAATAAACTAGAAGATAATACTTTATCCAAGATAAAAAGAGTTGGAGAAATTGAAAATTATAGAAGTTTTAGTGATTTTACAAAAAACAGGAAAGTATTCAAAGTTTACACAAAAAAATCCTATTTCGTTCCTGAAGTCACTGACAACTTGTTTTTTTATCATGGATTGTACACTGCCGAACATGACATACCATATCAGCAAAGGGCACTTGTTGATCTAGAAGCGGGTGGCAAATATTGGGTCTTTGATACAAACGGTGATAAAAAGAAACTTAAGGTCTTGGTATATGATATTGAAACTACCCAGTTTGAAGAGGGGAAAACCAATATTCCTATTGATATAATAGGCTATTCGGATTTCGACGTTTCTTTTGAGTCGAGTAAAGACTTAGATAACGAGGAATTCGGTTTTGATATTGTTGATTGTCCAAGCAGCTGGGAAGAAGGAGAAGTCGATCAACTTGTCTCAAGAAATGTTGATGAGGAGATAGAAAACCTTTACAATTTTTGTAAAAAAACAATGGAATATGATATTATATCTGGACATAACGTTGCAGGTTTTGATAATCTTCAAATCTA
>JAYEJG010000093.1:0-2609 GCA_034660435.1 Thermoplasmatota archaeon | reverse complement strand
GAAAAAAGGAGTTCATGGAATTTTAATTATTTCAGCAGGATTCAAAGAGATTGGGGTGGAAGGTAAAAAACTCGAAGAAAAACTTTTGGTCTTGAAAAAGAAATACAATCTAAGAATTGTTGGGCCAAATTGCGTTGGTTACATTTTACCATATCTAAATCTTAATACAACATTTGCTGGGTCAATGCCGGTAAAGGGAAATATTGCTCTTTTCTCCCAGAGCGGTGCAGTTTGCGGTGCAATTTTGGATTGGGCACAAGCAGCAAATGTCGGTTTTAGTTCATTTGTATCTGTTGGATCTATGCTAGATGTTGATTTTGGAGATCTCATAGATTATTTTGGAAGGGATATGCATACTCGCAATATCGTGTTGTATATCGAGTCGATTACCGATGCTCGAAAGTTCATGAGTGCAGCGCGAAGTTTTTCCAGGGTAAAACCCATTATCGTGATCAAATCAGGCCGATTTAGTGAAGGAGCAAAAGCAGCAGCATCTCATACTGGTGCAATGGCTGGTGAAGATGCAGTATATGATGCAGCATTCAAACGAGCAGGAGCTGTCCGTGTCAAACATATTGGAGACTTGTTTAACTGTTCCTCCATATTAGCAAAACAACCACTACCAACTGGTCGTAATATAGCAATAATCACAAATGCTGGTGGACCGGGGGTTCTTGTAACAGATGATATCATAGAGAAAGGCGGAAAGCTTGCCAAACTATCACCAGGAACCATGGAAAAATTAAATGAATTTTTACCTCATCATTGGAGCAAATCAAACCCTATTGATATTATTGGAGATAGCGACGAAGAATCCTATCGAAAAACCATGGAAATTTGTTTGGAGGACAAAAATATCGATGGATTGGTTGTTATTTGTGTCCCTCAAGTCATGGCAGACCCAAAAAGGCTTGCAGAAAGAATTATTGATATTTCAAAAAAATCTACAAAACCAATTCTTACCTCATATCTTGGAGATGCAAGTGTACAATATGCTAGACAACTTTTAAACAAAAATAATGTTCCAACATACGCAACGCCTGAAGAAGCGGTAAAGTCATATATGTATCTCTACAGATATGCAAGGAACCTTCAATTATTGTTTGAAACGCCTGAAGAGAGAAACATAGAACATACAGAAGAACATCGTGAGAAACTCGACAGCATTATCAATAATGTTAAAGATGAGAAAAGAACACTGCTTAATGAGGCAGAGGCAAAGGAAGTTATAGAGCTTTATGGAATAAAATCTACGCGACCGATTCTTGCAAAAGATGAAGATGATGCAGTAAAGACCTCGGAAGAAATTGGATATCCTGTTGTAATGAAGATACAATCACCTCAGATTACACATAAATCCGATGCAGGTGGAGTTGCACTTAAGCTTGACTGTGAAAACAGCGTGAGAAATGCTTATAAAGAAATGATTAAGAAGGTCAAAGAGAACGTTCCAGACGCAATAATTGAAGGAGTCACAATACAAAAGATGGTTGAATACAAGGGTGCTGAATTTATTCTTGGTTCTAAAAAGGACTCCGTATTTGGTTCTGTTATTCTATTTGGCATGGGCGGAGTGTACACGGAACTCTTCAAGGACAGGGCAATTGGTTTTCCGCCATTAAATCAAGTGCTTACCCAAAGAATACTCGAACAAACAAAGGCTTACAAACTTCTCAAAGGGTATAGAAATATTTCTTCAGTGTCCATGGAGAAAGTAGAAGAAACCATGATTAACTTCTCTCAAATGATCGAAGATCACCCGGAAATTGCAGAAATTGACATTAACCCACTTGTTGCATGTGGTGATGATCTTATTGCAGTGGATGCAAGAATCATACTCGACGAAAATCTAGATAAAAAACCACACATGATTATCTCAAAATACCCTACACAATACATAAAGGAAATTAAGTTGAATGATGGAACAGAGGTTCTGTTAAGACCAATAAAACCAGAAGATGAGGGCATGTGGCAAGACATGTTTAATACCTTTTCGGACGAGGCAGTCAGATTCAGATTTTTCAGAAGGATAAAAGACACACCGCACAAAATGAGAACGAGATATTGCAATATTGATTATGATCGGGAGATTGGGATTGTTGCAGAAGTTAAAGAAAATGGGAAGAAAAGAATTCTTGGCGTTTCAAGAATAATAAAGCAGCCCGGCCAAAATGATGAAGCGGAATTTGCATTGATTGTTTCTGATGAATGGCAGAGGAAAGGACTTGGTTCCGATTTTGTTGATTTTACAATAGACATTGCGAGAGACAAGGAAATTAGCAAACTTACAGGGATCGTCTTAAAGGACAATATACCAATGATAACTCTTTGCAAAGAAAAGATGTTTAAAATTGAGTCAGGAGATCCTGGAGAATATAAAATTCAATATGACATTACGAAAAAATAACCCTTTTCCTTTTTCAAGTAATTAGGTTATAAAGGAAATTTTAAGAAGACATTTGTTTATGCATGTGTCAAAAGTTTGACAAGTTATAGGTGTTACCATGGGAAATGTAAAAATGCTCACAGGTTTAATAGCACTGCTTATTGTAATCGTTGCAGCAGGCAGTTTTTTATTTCAGAATGATGGAGATTCTTCTGAGGAAAAC